>CALUIE010000004.1 GCA_944320605.1 uncultured Phocaeicola sp.
GGTTGATGAATATCACCGGCACTTCGATAATCTTGAATCCGCACTTGTAGGCGGTGAACTTCATTTCAATCTGGAACGCATAACCCTTGAAACGGATTTTATCAAGGTCGATAGTTTCAAGCACTTCACGCCTGTAGCACTTAAATCCTGCAGTTGTATCGTGTACCGGTATTCCTGTAATAAATCTCACATACTTAGATGCGAAGTACGACATAAGCACTCTGCCCATAGGCCAATTCACTACGTTCACTCCGCTTATATATCTTGAACCTATGGCCACATCGCCGCCATCGTCATGACAGGCTTTGTACAGGCGTGGCAAGTCGTTAGGATTATGGCTGAAGTCGGCATCCATTTCAAAAACGTAGTCGTACTTCTTTTCTATAGCCCATTTGAATCCTGCAATGTAGGCAGTTCCCAATCCTAACTTACCCTTTCTTTCTATCATGAAAAGCCTGTCTGGAAATTCTTTTTGCAATTTTCTTACTATGTCTGCTGTTCCGTCAGGTGAATTGTCTTCAATAATCAGAATATGGAAAAACTTTTCCAATCCGAACACGGCACGGATTATATTCTCAATGTTTTCCTTCTCGTTGTAAGTAGGAATTATAATAATGCTGTCACTGTTTTGCATAAGATAAATTGTATAGTTTATACTAAAAAACAAAGGTATGAAAAAAAAGGGAAAGTTTGATAAAAGGATAGTGAGAATATTGGATATAAACACTACATTTGTGGTATGATAATGAATATCCCATGAAACATATTGTATATTTTATATTTACCTTTATTGTATGCTGCATCATAGCTTCCTATAATGCGGTCGATAGCAATATTTCGGACGATACTTTAGTCTGGTTCGAGAAAGCCAAGTATTATGAATCCGAAGGTGACGCCGCCAATGCCATGATTTGTTATCTTAATGCCCTTGACAATCTGAAAGAAAGGCAAGATACTGTTCTGAAAGTTTCAGCATATACTCGTTTGGGTGATTTTCATTTTAGATATGGGATGTATGAGAAAGCTGTTGAAAATCATCGCAAGGGATATAATATTGCGTTGAGGATGAAAGATGACAAACTTATATGTGAGTCTGCCGGAAAACTCGGACTTGATTATCTTATGCTTAACCAAAAAGATACTGCCCGATATTTTATAGAAAGATATCATGCGATTGCTTTTGAAAACAAGTTGCAAAATGTTTTCAAAGATGATTATGGCTTATGTTCTATGAAAGTCAAAGAGTCGGATTTAAATTCTGTAGTTAAATCAGTCAGAGCTGATTCTCTTGGAACACTGGTTGATAGGGAAAAACTTATGTCGCTTGAGGCTGATTTCAATCATGAGAAGGCTTTGCTTAGAGAAGAAAATACCAGGAAAAACAATATGATAAACATTGCTACCGGACTATTCCTGTTTGGCGCATTTTCGGCATTGTCGTTTTTCTTTTATCGTGGAAGGAAAAAAGCTGAAATAAACCTTGACAATATCATTAAGGAGAATAATGACATGAAAGGTTATTATGATTGTCGTGAGAACTATTTGTGCGAACAGGAAAAACAGTTACGAATTAAAGAAGAATTATTGCTCTCCGGTACAAATGTAGGTGCCGTTGCGCTTATAAACAAAATGAAATCTTCTCCATCTTACATGCCAGTGAATACTGCTGATGAATGGAATAGTCTTTTCATGTTTGCAGACTCCTTGTTTCCGGGATTCTCCGTAAGTCTTGATGCGGTGGATGAGCTGACAGAGCGTGACAAAGAGATAAGTTGTCTTGTGAAACTTGGTTTTACAACCGGACAGTTGGCTATATTCTATGGAATTTCTCCAGGCTCTGTGACTAAAGCCAAATTCAGAATACAAAAGAAGATTGAGGCAAGCCGGATGTCCGGAATCTCCACTCTTGGGGCATGAATTTTTGATAGAAAAATACAGATGTCCGTGCTATATTTTATACAGTTTCGTTGTAATCTCTTTATTATCAGTATGGTAATATCGGAATCCTGAATGGCGGATGTCCGCATTGAAATTATACCGTGAATGCTGCCTTACATTAATTTTGCCATAAAAAAACAGTGCAGATTATGTGTAAGTATCAGCGTGTAAATCTCATTTGCGGTTTTATATCATTTCTGATATCCGCCGTAGTTTATATTTTTACGGTAGAACCGTCAGCCAGTTTTTGGGATTGTCCCGAGTTTATTCTTTCTGCCTCCAGGCTTGAAGTAGGTCATCCGCCCGGTGCTCCTTTCTTTATGTTGGCAGGCAATGTCTTTTCGCTTTTTGCTTCTTCTCCTCAAAATGTGGCATATTGCATAAACGTGATGAATGCCCTACTAAGTGCGGGCTGTATCTTTTTTATGTTTCTTACGATAACATATCTGGTTTCGTCGTTAATTTGTGTGGAAAAGTCGCGTAATGATTTACCTTATTCTTCCATTGCTTTGGTCATGTTGTGTGGGGTTACCGGTTCTCTTTTGTATGCGTTTACCGATACGTTCTGGTTTTCGGCGGTAGAAGGAGAGGTCTATTCGTTTTCTTCATTTCTCACGGCACTTACCGTATGGATAATACTGAAATGGGATGAAGAGTCTTCGGATGTTTCGTCCGACAGATGGATTGTTCTTATGGCATATATTATAGGCCTTTCCATAGGAGTACATTTACTTAATCTGTTGTGTATCCCTGCTGTTGGCCTGGTGGTTTATTACCGTAAATTTCCACATACGGACCGTAAGGGGTTTGTTATTTCTCTTTTGCTGAGTATTGTGGTCATTGCTTTGGTCCTTTACGGTATTGTTCCAGGAGTGATGAAGGTGGCAGGTCTTTTTGAACTGTTTTTTGCCAATGTTTTTGACACCGGATATGATACAGGTATGACAGTTTATGCCATATTGCTTTTTTCGATACTCGTGTTGTCTTGCATATCATGTGTTATGATGCGTAATATGGGTATGGCATCGTTATTCATCTGTTTGTCATTAGTTATGCTCGGAGTGACTGTTCATGGCGGAATTCTGTTTTCGTTGTGCCTGTCAGTTATTCTTGCCGTTGTGGCATGGATAATTGTAAAGAAAATTAATCATAAAAAGTTGTGGCGTATATTATATGTGTTCAGCTTCAGTCTTTTAATGCTTACTGTAGGTTACAGCTCGTACGCTCTTATTTTGATACGTTCGTCAGCAAATACGCCTATGGACCAGCAGTCGCCTGAAGACCCTTTTACTTTGCGTGATTATCTCGGACGTGAGCAATATGGCGATACACCTCTGCTGTACGGACAGTCGTTCGCTTCGGTCAGGGCGTTGAAAGAAAAAGAAGGTTATCTGATGTACGATTATAAAGTGACGGACGATATCTACCGAAGGAAAGACTGGACTACTGATACAGCCAGGACACTTAAAGATGAAAAATATGTAGTTACCGGACAGAAAATGAAACCTTTATATGAAGATGCCACATGTATGATTTTCCCAAGAATGTATAGTGAAGATCATGCAGAACAGTACAAGTCGTGGATTCCGGGAAGTATGAAAGGCAAACAGGTTTCCTATTTCGACAAGTCTAAAGGAGAAAATGTATCTGTAACGGTACCTACATTCATGGACAATCTTAAATACTTCCTGAATTATCAGGTCAACTACATGTATTTGAGATACTTCCTTTGGAATTTTGTAGGTCGTCAGAATGACATTCAGGGATATGGTGACAAGATTAACGGCAACTGGATTACCGGAATCAGCTTTATAGACAGTTTCTTTGTGCCCGATAATGAGTTATTGCCTTCACACCTGAAAGAAAATAAAGGCAGGAATGTATATTTTGCATTGCCTCTGATAGTCGGACTTCTGGGAATATGGTGGCAATGGAAAAACGGAATACGTGGCAGAAGACAGTTCAACATTGTTGCAATACTGTTTTTTATGACAGGACTTGCCATAGTGTTATATCTCAATCAGATACCTATACAACCCCGTGAAAGAGATTATGCATACGCAGGATCGTTTTATGCCTTTTCTGTCTGGATAGGTTTGGGAGCGGCTGCCATATTTGAAACATTCCGGAAGATATTTCGCAATAAAGGTTTTATCTCGGCTTTTGGGGTATCGTCGGCTATATGCTCGGGCTTGGTATTGCTAGTACTTGTACAGACATGGGATGACCATGACAGGAGCAACCGCTATCTTTGTCGTGACATGGGATACAACTATCTTAACACTGTTCAGGAAGAAGGTTTTCCCGTACTTTTCGTGAATGGCGACAATGAGACCTTTCCTCTTTGGTATGCGCAGGAAGTTGAAGGAGTACGTACCGACGTGCGTGTCTGCAATCTGATGTACCTGACCGGAGGATGGTATGTCGATCAGATGTGTCGTCCGTCGCATACATCCCCGGGATTGCCTGTATCATTCGCGAGGGAATATTACAGGGATGGAGTGAACGACATTGTACGTGTAAATCCTGTGACAGGTTATACCGATGATGGAACGCCACTTCGCATAAAAGATAGGATTGAAGAATACTATAAGGCTAATCCCGGTGAACATCCTTTTGGTGAAGACCCTTGGGAATGGAAGAATATAGTACATTACTGGCTGACGTCGGATGATGAGTCAATGAGGTGCATTCCTACCGATGAAATACATTTCAGTATAGATAAAGAAGCGGTTAAACGTTCAGGAATACATATTCCTGAAGGAGTTGAAATTCCTGAAATCATGACGGTAAGTCTTATAAACAAGTCATATCTTACACGTAGCGGTATCATTCTTGCCGACCTTATAAGCAACTGCAACTGGGAACGTCCGCTTTACGTGGCAAAATCAATGCGTATAGGTGAGTATCTTGATTTGGATGATTATCTCGTACTTGAGGGAATGGCACAAAGGATAGTACCATTCAATGCCCGTAAACTGAAACAGACTGTTGACGCGGACAGATGTTATGACAATATAATGAACAAATATTCATACGGAGGATTGTCCGACAATTCAGTCTATTTTGATGAGACCAACCGTCGTATGGCAATAACTCTTCAACGCATGATATGTGAGGCTGCCGAGTGGATACTTGCATCGGGTGACAGTGTAAGAAGTTCTGCTTTGGCGGGTAAATGCCTTGATGAGATTTCAAACGGTGATGTGATTTTTGACGGATATTCGTGTACGGACCGACTGGCTCTGTTGTCCGATAATAAAACTCATGAGAAGATTTATTCTTCCGTTATGAAATCCAGAATGGAATATGCGTTGTGGTATCTTTCTTTCAGTGACAGTGATTTTGTTGATTATATGGACGAACTGCTGCGTACATTATATAATATTGATTCAGACGTATTAAGCAAAGAATACGATGATTTATTAAACTTGGCAAAGAAACGCTTCTCCGTTTTAGGTCTTGAAGAGTACGCGAAGTTTGTGGAAAAGTTGAGGCATGGGTAATATAGATACTGATTATTCGCAGTTTGTTATTAATTGTTAATTATATCTCTTATATTGTTGCTTTCTCGGAAATTCTTGTCATTTTTACCGTGACACGTACGTGTTACACACGTTACACGTTCGTGTCACGCTCGTTGCACGTTCGTGTCACACGCGTCACACGTACGTGTCACACCAATCCAATCAAGTAATTTTTATAAATTATCAGTATTAACTATTAAAAATGAAATACCATGCCGATAAAATTTGATTTGTATAAGAATCCGGAGAAAGAAGGAGTTGAGGTACCGAAACTCCATGCCAAAGTAATAACAAAAGATGTAATTACCACAAAGGACTTGCGGGATACTATAAACAAGAAATGTACCGTCGCTCCTGCCGATGTGGCAGCGGTGCTGACCGCCTTGAGTTCCGAGATGTTTGAAGCCTTGAGCAATGGTTATTCCGTACATTTGGAAGGGTTGGGACATTTCAGCCTCAGTTTGCGATGTGCTCCGGATGTAAATCCTAAACATGTGTCAACTTCCGACATCAGTGTTAAAGGTATCCGCTTTCTTCCTGATAAGGAACTTTCAGAAAAATTCAAGACAGTGGAGTTCGAACGTCTGAAAGATGCTTCGCGGCATTCGGAAAAAATGGAACTGTCTGAAATTATGGAAAAGATGGACCGGTATTTTACTGACAACCAGTTCATGCGACGTCAGGATTTTGAAAAAATGACAGGTTTTAACAAGTCCAAGGCACTCAGGACTCTTAAAGCACTTGTTAATGACGGTGTACTGAAGAATGTCGGTACGAAACAGATGCCTATGTATATCAAGAATTAATTTAAAAATAGAACTATGAATAAATTTACATTATTGGCTTTTGCTATTATCTTTTCAATTTGGTTTTCATCATGCGAAACCTCAAAGACTCCGGTAGAACATTTGTCTTCATTAGTGGAACAGGTGGAAGACAAATACGATGAATTTACAGAAGATGACTGGGATGATATAGTTTCCGAGTATGAGAAGATAGAAAAGGACCTGTCAAAATATGAATATACCGACGAGGAACTTAAAGAAATAGGGAAACTTAAAGGAAGAATATTTGCCAAAATGACCAAAAATGCCGTGAAAGATTTTTCAAAGCAGATGGAGGAGTTGGGAAAACAGATAGAAGGCGGCGTTGAAGGCTTTCTGGAGGAACTGAAGGAGGATTGATGTCGTCTGTCTGATAGAAGTTCGGCAGCCGTTCAGTGGGTGTTTACTGTTCGGCTATTGCTGAACTGATTTTTGTATTGAATTCTCTCAACGGTATATCATACCCGGCCCACGGCCAGCTGACGAAGAGTTCTTCAGTGCGAGTATCTTTCTTGATAGTAACCTCATCGAATACTCTTAAATTCTTAAGGAAAGGATATGCGTCAATCGGGATTGAATATTCCTTTATTCCGTCGGTTGTCTTAATAGTCAGAGTAAAGAGTTTGCGGCTGATTGTTACGTCCTGAATGTCGTAGTCATCGTCAGGGTATTCTGTGTTAAGCCTGTTTAGCAGTGTCTCTGTAAATATTTTAAGTGAATCATTGTCATCGAATCTGCGGATAATGTTCCACCAAACCTGCTCGTCTCTTTCGGCAGGTTTTTCCTTGGTTATTCTTTTAAGTCTTGACGGTATATTCAGGAAATTCTCTTTCTCGTCATTCCATTTTATTGTGATTTCTTCGTTTTCGTCGTCATATATGTAAGTACCGTAGTACACCTTGTATTCCTCTGATTCGGAATTGACAAAGTTACATGCCTGTATTGTGGCATATTCGTCGTCATCGCTTTCTTTGTTCCAGAATATGAGCGAGAAGTTTTCTTTCGGAATGAAAGTCTCATTGTCCTTTCCCGCTTCGAATGTCTGACCCATGTACATACCGTGTAGAGGCGAACTGGATTCGCGGAAAAATAAAGTCCACAGTCTTACTCTTTCGGAGTATGACACATCGGTTTCATGCCAATAGCTGAAGTCACCCCATTCGGTAAAGGCAACTCCAAGTTCAAGAATCTGGTTTACATAGTCCGGATCGGCAAAATATCTTAATATGTGTATATTATATACCATTAATCCCCATATACATTGCGGCGCGTTTCTGATAATGCTGTCGGAAAGATAGGCCAGTGTAGTAGCGTGTCCTATGGCATTTTCGGGGATGTGTTCTTTTAGTACGGAACAGATGTGCGATGTATGTTTTTTCAGTGAATTGTGGAATTTCCCTATATTACCTTCGTACGGATTAATCTTCAGCATTTTTACGTATAAGAACATTACAACTCCAAAATATACGTAAGGATCATCCCTGTATAGCTCGTTCAGATGTGGAACAATATACATATTGAAATCATCTGAAAAATTTTGGAAGTTCAATGTAACTAAGTCTGCCAATATTCTGTCTGCCTGTGAATTACAGTCGGTTGCAATATCTTCATCTTTGATTATGTCATATAGTATTTTCCCTTTTTTTATCATTTCTGTTACGTCCACAAGTTCGCTGTAAGGCATATTGAAGTGAATGCAAATATCATTTATGATATTTTCCACAGTTGACAGTTTCATATTACCTTCTTTCAGTCTGGAAAAAGCCATTCTTCCTTTATATCCAAGACATTTTGCGAGGGCGGACCATGAAGACCCGAAAATCCGGTTTTCAATAATGTATGTAAGCAATTCCTTTTTGTCGTCCATAATTTTTGTATCAATAATGATATGTTTTGATACAAAAATACGTTACCGTTTTTAATTGCTAAAACCATGTATGTCAAGAATGATTGAAAACTTTATTTTTGTATCATATTTTTATGTAAAGGTAACAAAAAAATCCCACGAACGGGTGTCGTGTATTATAAAAAACGTATCTTTGTAATAAATAGTGCGTTTTTTACTTTTATCCTAAGAAACGAAATCGCCAATTTCAACAACAAGCAGGATAGGAGAACATGACGCTCATCTGTATTGTATATACTCGTGTACAGCCAATGCTGTATCCGTCTGTATAACCATACGGCGTGGGATTACTGTTTTCGCTTGTTGCTTGGAGGGTGTTTGGCGATACCTGTTTCTTGATGAGTGAAAACAAGTCCTCACGCCTTTTTTGTTTTTGTGTAATGCTGAATTCAGAGGACTTATAGGCGGAAAAATACTTCATTATTATGGTTTAGAAATATTACAGATATGAATAAAGAATATGTTTTTTTGTTAGATATCCATTCTTTGAATGGTGTTTAAATGATATTTAAATAGTGTTTGAAAAGAGTTTGCAAATACTTTGCAAAGCGTTTGCAATCAATTTTTAAAATTAAACCCATAAAAGAGCGTCATATTGGACAAAAAATGTATCTTTGCAATACACCGACCGGAGAAATGGTCCGGTGTTTACATAAGAAAGCGTTTTTTGCTTTATCCTAAAATCGAAATCGCCAGTTTCTAATCGGAGGATTAAGACAATATGACGCTCACGTTTTTTGTATATGTATGTCATGTTATTTTATAGAAACATGATTTTTTACATACAAAAACGGCGTGGGTTGATTGTTTCTTTATTCATTCCGATGCGGCGTTTGGCGATGCCTGATTTTGATGATTGAAGCAGACAAGTCCTCACGCCTTTCTTTTTATACTAATTATACTAATGAAAACATAATGCCTTTTCGGGGGACAGAGGGCATTTTCTAATAACAAAGGAGGTATCTATGCCACTTTTTAGAATTACAGTAAAACAGTCGAAGATCTCAAATGGAGTTCGTTTGGAGAAAGGTATGTCAGTAGATGTAGTTTCAAATTCATTCAGTAATCCGGTTTCAACAAATGGTGGTCAGCCTGTAGTGGATGCTTTCAATCGTATCTATGGTGTTGATATAAAGAAGGCCGGGGCACTTAGTATGGTTTATTTGGATGTACAGAAGATTGGGTAAGAATTTAGCATTATGGTTTATCTGAAAACATTTGTCACCCCTAAAGATTCTTGGGTAGATTGGTATTTCAATAAAGTCGATAATATTTCTGGTGAAATAATGGATAAGCTCATTCGTGAAATACCGGAAAGCCTGTTGAATGCAAGTCCGAATAATGTACCATGTTTTACGAGTTGGTATCCGTGGAATACATTTTATGGAAAAGGTTTATGTCCTATAGAATTTGATGATATAACAATTCTTTATGGTGGAAATGGTTCCGGAAAGACTACATTACTCAATCTTATTGCAGAGAAACTGCGCCTTTCAAGAACAACTCTCTTTAATAAAAGCCCTTTTTGGGATAAATATGTGGAGTGTTGTGATTATGAGCAGGATGATGAAAATCTAAATACATCAATGGCTTTGCAGAATGGTTCTATAATAACCAGTGATGATGTGTTCAAGTATATGCTTGAAAATAGGAAAATTAATCTTGAGACAGACAATAATAGGGAACAGTTATTGAACGATTTTTATTGTAATTATGATGAAAATATGGGTAAAGTAGCTTCACGTTATGTCAAGTCCAAGCTAAGAAAGGTAGATGAGGAAAAATCGAATGGAGAAACAGCCTTCAAATACTTTGTAGATTCGGTAAAAGATGATTCACTGATACTGTTTGATGAACCTGAGAACAGCTTGTCTGCCCGATGGCAGATGGAGTTGGCTAATTTCTTGAGAGGCGCGGTTCGCGCATTTAATTGTCAGCTTGTAATAGCTACACATTCACCATTTATATTATCAATACCTGGTGTAAAAATATATGATTTGGATACTGTGCCAATATGTACAAACGAATGGTATAAGTTGGATAATGTGCAGGCTTATTATGAGTTGTTTGAGAGGAATAGAGATTTGTTTGAAAATGAAAAATAAATAGTTATGATACATAAGGAAATATTTGATGTATTTGTTAAATATAAAAAGATCTTTGAAGATTTAAGTAGTAATGATGAATGCATAAATTTATTACAATCCAATGGTACAAATTTATTTGTTTATCCTGATATACCTTTTGATGTTGAGCTTCAAACGAAAAGGAAATTTAATTTGTTTGATAAAGAGAAGATTCTTTTTATTCGTGATTTATCATTGGGAAGATGTCTTAATGAGGGAATGATTATTACTGATTGTGAATTGTTATTCATTATAGACGAGGGAAATGAGATAGTTATAGAATGGAATGATATAAAGAATGTAGAATACCGTGATGACAATTTATGTTTTTATGGCCGTTTTTTGGTGGAAAGTGAATTGGTTGTAGATAGTTATAAGTTTTTTAAGAAAAATGAAGCTCAAATATATGGTAAATTATTCGCTAGAATGTTTACAGAAATGGCAAAAACTTATATTGTAGATGAAAGTGTTGAAATAGAAAGTTGTAACTGTAATAAGATGAATTTGGAATTAAAAGAAAATACCACTTTTGATGTGAAAGCAGAAACTGTAGGGAAATATCCAAAAGAAGAAATAGATAAATTCAAAGATCAATCTATTTCTAAGGTTAGGAATTTACTTATAATATGGTCGGTATTAGCGTTTATATGTTTATTGATAGGGGGATTTATGGTGATAATCCCAATAGTATTTGCTATTCCTATAATTATATTGTTATTTAGTTATTTATCCTTAATAAATAAGGATGATGATTATTGGGAAAGAGAATACTCTAAATTATGGAAGAACCTGTCAGATGTTGATAAACTAAAAACTGCAGCTAAAATAGCTGGTGGAATTTTTAAACTATTCGGATAAATATTTTATGGATAAAATTAAATTGTTAGAAGAGTTTAAGGAAAAGTGGATGTCTAAAGCAAAAGAATATGTGCAGACTCCAGAACGGATAAAAAAAATGATTCCTCAAATAAAGGAGTATTTATCAAAAAAAGGTCTGAAAGAGGTAAAAGAAAAAGTTATCTTATTGATAGATTATATCAGTGACATTGTTAATGGGAATTATAAAGATTATAATGTAAAAGCTTTTTTATACGTGGTGGCAGCAATGATTTATTTGGTGTCTCCTATTGATGTTATTCCTGATTTTATTTTGGGAATTGGTCTTACAGATGATGTTGCTGTTATTCTTTTCGTATTAAGGGAAGTTTCCTTGGAGTTGGATAAATATAAAGAATGGAAGTTGAATAAAAAATGATTATTTATGTTACAAGGATATATTGCAAATAAATGGGGCGATAAAATGTTTGAGGATGATATGGCCAAGATTGTTAAGAGACATGCATTTTGGGGGGCTGTAATTATGGCTTTACCGACATTTGGTTTTGGATTGGTAATATATTGTATCATTCTCTGGCACATGTATTATGCATTATGTGAGAAATGTAATACAAAGTTACAGATAAGTACAGTTATTGTTGGTATCATTGTCAATTTTGCAATAACTGCAGTTGTTAATGTTATATTTGCATTATTGCCTATTTTAGGTTGGCTTGGTACAGGTTTCATTGTATATCTTCAGTTTTATTTATCTGGAAAGGCTTACATTGAAACATTAAAAGAAATGAGATTATAATATGATTTAGTATGCAATGAATATTAACAGAAAATTATAGTAAACAATCTAATAATGGTGGTAAAGAAATTGATAGTTGTGAAGGCTATTTTTGAATTAAAGAAGAATAGATGTACCTTTTTCTCAACTATATGAATTTTATATGATTGTTAGGAATTATGTGAAATATATCTACAGGTTATTTAAGGATAATTAGTTTACTATAAAATTTATGTCTTGTTATTATTACTTGGTGTATGGTCATAGTGTATGTATGTTATATGGATAGATGTGTTTTATAAAATAACAAACCTTATTCAGACATAAACAATAAACACAGATAATAAGAAAGTGAAATTAATAATTTAATATAATTAATGAAATATCATGATACATAAAGAAACATTTGATGCCTTTATAGAAGGAATAAAAACTGAAAAAAAATGGAATTGGTATTTAAACACTTACATAAACCCTAATGGTTCAGATTTATTTATATACCCTGATATTCCCAGCGATGTAAAACATTCAATCCGTACAAGTTGGGGAATTGGTTTAGATGAAGAGATTCTTTATGTACGAGATTCTTCTTTTTGGAATGAACGTAATCAAGGTTTAGTTATAACTGATTGTGGTATAATTTTCATACCAGATAACGATGATATGGATGATAGAATTCATATTTCTTGGGAAAATGTAAATTACGTGGAATACAAAGATGAATTATTGTATTTTTTTGGATATGGCGATAGAGAAAATAATTGCCCTATACATATATCTCATTTCTTAAAAGAATCTTCAGATACTAGCAAACAAGGTGCAGGTAGTATTTTCTACAGAATATTTACGCGTATGGCTCAAACACAAACTCCAAAAGATGAAGATGATATTTATGAAAAGACAGTAGAGCAATATAACCAATTGATGAATGACGGTAAAGAGGAAGAGGCTTTACAATTAGCTCTTAGTTATAGGAAAAATGAACAGAACGTAGCTTTTACTCCTGAAATAGCTTGGCTTTATCATAAAAAAGGGCAGGATGAAAAAGCGTTTGCCGTAATTGATGAGGATTTTAATGCTTTAGCTGAAGACAATCTTACTTGGAAAGGTAAGTTATATTATACTAAGTATAGCATATATGATGATAATGGTGATTATATGAATGCAAGAAAAGATTGTTTGTACGTTAAGAGGAATATCCCGTCTGATGTCAATTGGGATTATGAAGATGTAAATATTTTAGATGATGCTATAAAAGATTTTTCAAGATTTGAGAATGAATATACTCAACATTTCTTGGAACAACCCTATAATGAACGAAAGTTAATTGTGCCAGTCCAATCTTATACTGATTTGTCTCAAAAGAAGTTAGCTGTAGTTGATATTAATAATCTTCCAGATATAAACTTTCCAATGGGGCATCCTGTAGCAAATCAATTGTATGTAGGACATCCTTATATTCCATCAAAATATATTCCATTTGAAAATTATGAATTGGAATTAATTGAAGATAAAATACGGGAATTTTCTCAGATTATGCAATATTTAGGCGCAACGGAAATAAATATTGAGAGTGTAAATTCATCTTCGAATAATAAAGATTCAAAAATAGATCAAAAACTTTCTGGTGGAGTAGATTATAAACTGGTATCAGGCTCAGGTAACGCAGAAAGACATATTACTAATAAACTTTTGGAAGATATAAGTCAACATATAAATCTGCATCAGAAGTTTTCACCGAAAAAATATCCAGCATTACCTGAGAACTTAGTATGGTATCATAATGAACCTTCATGGCAGAGACTTTATAGCCAACGTATGCAGGGGGCTTTATTGGAGCATGAAGAACGTATCGAGACAAAGAAAAGCCAGGTTGTGGAAAATTCTGAACTAAAGCAAATCTCAGCCGAGGTTAAATGGTTATTTGTTCAAGCAAATGGAAATTGGGAGCAATCAATGGAGGAAAAGTTTGAAGCGCATGAAAATGCAATACTTTCAATCCATGTAAAATTTGCTCCTTTGGAAGATTTACAAGTGGGAACATTGACTTTTCAACAAAATACAAATCCGATTTTGTCTGCTTTATCTCAATCATTAACTGAAGAAGAAGTTGAATACTTGAATGAACTCAAAGCCTGCCTTGAAGAAGATGGTAAAATTTCATCTAAGGAAAGACGTTTGTTGAATCGTTTAAGAGAACGATTAGGTATAACTGAAGAAAGGGCAGAAGAGTTAGAGGCTTCTTTATTGATGCCTGAACTTACTGAAGAAGAACAGGAGTATTTAGATGAATATAAGGCTTGTATAGAGGAAGGAGAGCTTTCTCCGAAAGAGATACGTCTTTTGAATCGTTTGAGGATGAGTTTAGGTATCTCAGAAGAACGAGCTAAAGAGTTGGAAACTTATAAATGAAGCTGAAAGTCAGAGTCTAAAATTTTGACATTGAATATGGAACAAATAGATAAAATTATAGCCGAAGCAGATCAATATTTTGATGCTATGGATTATAAAAAGGCAATTCCATTATATAAAAAAGTATTTGAAACCGGAAATGTTGAGTCAGGTTTTTGTTTGGGGGTATGTTATGAAAAAATGAAAGACTATGCGAAATCTGTAAGATGGTATAAATTGGCAGCGGAACAAGGTGACGCCGTAGCCCAATTTAATTTAGGAACTTGTTATTTTGGTGGTGAAGGTGTGGAACAAGACTATGGAGAAGCTGTGAAATGGTTTAAGAAAGCTGCTGAACAGGAACAAGCAAATGCGCAATATAATTTAGGATTTTGTTACGAGAAAGGCTTTGGAGTTGAACAAGACTATAAAGAGGCTGTGAAATTTTATACATTTGCTGCAAAGCAGGATTATTGGCAAGCACAAAATAATTTAGGATTGTGTTATGAGAAAGGTTTGGGAGTTGTACAAGATTATGTGAAATCTGCGGAGTGCTACCGTAAGGCTGCAGAGCATGGAGGGGCTGACGCTCAATATAATTTGGGACGTTGTTATATGTTCGGCATAGGAACTGAAGAAAAACATGCGGAGGCTGTAAACTTGTTCCGTAAGGCGGCAGAACAAGAACATACTATGGGACAATTCAATTTAGCAATATCTTATTTATATGGCATGGGTATTGATAAAAATTATGATGAGGCTATTGAATGGTTCCGTAAGGCAGCGGAACAAGGACATGCTGAGTCCCAATATTATTTGGGATGTATTTATAAGGAAAGTATAGGCGTAGATCAGGATTATTGCGAATCCGCGAAGTGGCATCGTATGGCAGCTGAGCAAGGTTATGTTAAGTCTCAATATAAATTGTCTCTTTATTATTACAATGGTGAAGGTGTAGAGCAGGATTATGAAGAGGCTGTGAAATGGTTTTATAAAGTGGCGAAAAATGGACACGCTGACGCTCAATTTAGTTTAGGAGTTATTTATTCTAAAGAAGAATTATGATGAAGCTATAAAATGGTATCGTAGGGCTGCAAATCAAGGTCATGTTAAGTCTCAATTTAATTTGGGCTGTATTTATGGTGGCGAAGGTGAGGAACAAAATTATGAAGAAGCAGTAAAATGGTGGCGTATGGCTGCGGAACAGGGCTATTCTGGTGCTCAAAATAATTTAGGAACTTGTTATTTGGGTGGTGAAGGTGTAGAACAAAATTATGAAGAAGCTGTGAGGTGGTATTCTCTTGCTGCGGAACAAGAAAATGCATATGCTCAATGTAATTTAGGCAATTGCTATAAAGACGGTAAAGGAGTAGAGCAAGATAAAGATAAAGCCATAGAATGGTATAGGAAAGCTTCCGATAACGGTTGCGAAGAAGCCAAGGAGGCTTTGGATGAATTGTTAAAGAGGAGACAATAATAAGTTCTTTCTAAATGATAAGGCGTAATGTCGAGAAAGACTGGTTATTTTTATATGCTTTTGTCAATAACTGCATAACGGGATTGGTGTTTGCTGAAAAACGTTTATCTTTGTGCGACAGATGTTTTATTGATATAGTGTAAATATAGAATTTCTATTGTATGTACGAAGATTTGATTCCACAATATGATTCATTAGTAGCAGAATATAATAAAATAATTTCTGACAGATTCAGTAAAGCGGATTTTATTGAGTATAATGAAATTCTGTTTTCAGCACATAGTTGTGCCATAGAAGGTAATAGTTTCTCTGTGGATGAAACCCGTACTTTGAAGGAGAAAGGTTTGGGTATGATTCCTCATGGAAAGACTCTTTTTGAAGCATTTGAGATTCTTGACCATTTCCAGGCATACGAGTATTTGTTGAATAATTTGGATAAACCGCTTACCGAAGAGCTGCTGAAAGAAACTCACAAACTGTTAACGGAGCATACTTTAGAGTATAAAACGAGGAATGATGAAGTTCCGGGTAAGCCCGGAGAATATACCACTGTCGATATGTGTGCAGGTGATACAATATTCGGAGAACATGAAAAACTGATAAGGCAGGTTCCACGTCTTCTTGAAAGCACGCAAAGTGCTATAGATAGCGGTGAGGTACATCCTATGGTTATAGCCGCAAAGTTCCATGGCTTTTATGAGTATCTTCATCCGTTCCGCGATGGTAACGGACGTTTGGGAAGGCTTATGTCAAATTTTATTCTTCTTAAAATGGGACAGCCATTGCTGATAATACCCAGCAGTAATAGAGAAGAATATATTGCAGCTTTAAAATATATAAAGAAGGAACGTACTGATGAATTTCTTGTTGATTTTTTCTTTAAAACCTCTATCAGAAGACTTCAGCATGAAATATCGGAGAAAAAGAATCTTACGGATAATTTTATAGACGGATTCCGTTTTGTTTCTGATTTGAAAAACGATAATATACATTAAACTTTTTTTGCCTATGATGGTTTATATATCTTGCGCAAAGACCATGACGGCGCAAAGCAGACAGTATGTACCATTTACAACGTTGCCTGTTTTTCAGGATGAAGCTATGCAGAATGCGATGTATATGTCGCAATTCAGCAGTGAGGAATTGGGGCGTATGCTGAAAGTTAACTCCAAACTGGCTGCTGAAAATTACTTCAGATATCATAATTTCTTTTCGGAGGATAATAAGGAACTTCCTGCTATTTTATCGTACACCGGCATGGTGTTCAAACGTATTGCAGTGAAAGATTTTTCGGATGAAGATTTGAAATATGCGCAGAAACATCTGTTAATCACTTCCTTTCTATATGGCTTGCTTCGTCCACTGGATGTTATTAAAAATTATCGTCTTGAAGGAGACGTCCGATTGCCCGAAAGGGGTAACGTGACAATGTTTGACTATTGGAAACCTATACTGACAGATTTCTTTATCGATGAAATAAAAAAGCAGGGGGGTATTCTGATAAATCTTGCCAGTAGCGAAATGAAGGATCTTTTCGACTGGAGGCGTGTGTGTAGTGAAGTCAGAGTCATAACTCCGGACTTCCATGTTTATAAAAACGGTAAACTCTCTACTATTGTGATTTATGCCAAAATGTGCCGTGGAGAAATGACACGCTATATTTTGAAAAACAGGATTGAAGATCCGGAAATGTTAAAATCGTTTGAGTGGGAGGGATTCTGCTACAATGAGCATGAAAGTGATGATAATCATTTTGTGTTTACCATGGGGTAAGAACCATATAATAAAAATAAAAGCTGTAACTTTTTGAGTTACAGCTTTTTACTTCTGCACGGGAAGAGAGGCTCGAACTCTAATGACATTTTCTTTAAGATAGTCATATCTGATTATCAATATATTACGCTTTATAATACTATGTTTTTTATATCTCTTGAGTCCTGAATCAGTCCGTCAGGTATGTTTTGTAAGTAGCTGATTTACATTCTCTAATAGCTTGATACGCTCATCTTTTTCTTTTATGATTTTTTCAAGAAGTTCAATTTTCTCTATATAATATGAGGTATCATCGCTTTTTGAAATTCCTGTTTGTTTAAAAGGTTTCTCCCTTTCAAAAAATATGTCCATAGAGACACCAAAGAAATCTGCTACTTTTTCCAGACGTTTTACTGTAGGATTTCCGTTTACAATTTGGGCGAGTGAAGCGTTTGCTTCAGTGCCTATGTATCTTAAAAGTTCCTTGTTTAGTATATTTCTTTCTACCAATAACTGTCTAATTATATTGCCATTATACATTATTTCTTCATTAAAACTTGAATTAGTCTTTCTTTCTCAGCAAGTAGTTCTTTAAGATGTTCAACCTCTCTTTTTGATTCATTTAGCAATATATCACTGCTAACATTATTCAGGTTTCCATTTATCGTAACATTGTTTCCAATGCTTTTAACAGGTTGATTATCACGAATAAAGAATGTATCCATAGAAACGCCAAAAAAATCAGCTATTTTTTCTAATGTATTACAATTAGGTATGCTTGTACCTTTTATTATATTATCTAAAGTTGCTTTGGTTATTTCAGCATAATTATAAATGTCAACTTTTTTAGCCTTCTTCTGCTCTATTAATTCACTGATAATATGTCCGTTAAACATTGTTTCCGTTATTTTGAATTAGTATAAATAAATATACCTATTATCAAATAATGGACAAAATAATATCCATATTAGATAATAAATAATACCTTTGTGCTATAAAATTAATAATTAAATCAATAGTAAATAATATAATCATCTAAAAAGTAACAAAAATGGTAATATCTAACTATTATTTATCACTTACGGGCAAAGACAAGAGTAAGTTCATTCGAGATGTTCTCGAGCTTTGCGACATCTCATATCCTTCATTTTTCACTAAGATCAGGAAAGATTCATGGACTAAACTCGAGCGTGAGGCGATAGAGAAGTTTATTAAACAAGAAAATGAAAAATCAACTTGAATTCTACAACACTCCTTCAGGTTATGTAATGTATGATGACGGACAGAAGACATCACTTTTATCTGAATCCAGCCGTGATGTTGTTGATGATATTCTTGATACCATACGCGAGTGTTATTCAGATGCGTACCGTGCACTTGATAAATGTTATTCTAAGGCTTCTAAGAATCCAAGGTTCAAGAACTATAAAATGGTACACAGGTTCCTAAGATGTAATTGCGGTGAGTTCGACACTCAGAAGATTGATTTCATTGATGGTAATATTAATCTCGAGCAAGTACATTGTCCTCTAAGAGGCACAAAAGATTGTGAATACGAAAACATAATATGCAATCCGAAACGAACTTCAGTTCTTGGTGTAAGGCAAATGCAGATAGCTGCAGCACTGGCTGAAGGACTGACACCACAAGAGATTTCAGATAAGCTATATATTTCAATTCATACCGTTCACAATACCTTACAAGCCATAAAAGTTAAGTTAGAATTAAAGAACACAAGCCAGATTATAACCTGGTATAATAATTTGAATATATGAGCGAACTTAAAGTTATTTTTTACGAGGAGGTAATGGATAAATTGAAGGAAAGAATATCTGCACTTTATCCTGAAGAGAATTTATCCATAATTGATGTAAAAGATAATGAAGACAAAGATTTCGTAACCTTTACCGTTAGATATTCCAGTCCTTACTGGTTGGTTAAGTTAGGTGAGGAAATTCAGTATGTTAGAACTTATTTTAAAATTCTAAAATTATGATAGATACATTATTAGTAGCTATTGTGATGGTAACAGATACTATCACAATGAAAAACAGATTTGAATCTGTTACTCGTGATATAGAGATGGTTTATAAAGTCCGCCAGATGGTATATTCAGAATCCAAAAAACAGGATAAGATATACTGGTTCCCGGTTAGAGTTTTTGAAAAGAAGGAGGATTGATTATGGTAAAAGAAGATTTCATAGAAAAGTTCCCAGATGTAAAAGTACAAAAGTTTGAAACAAAAACTGTGTTATGTAGAGCTGACGCTCAAAGGCTTATAAAAGAAGCCATGGATAGTTTGGGTATGGGTCTTATTATGATGGAACGTTCAGGGAGATGGATAACTTGCTTTACTTCAGTGAAGATGAAAAATGCCCTGGATAAAATGGTGAAGGGTGCTAAGCTGACTGATCCGAACACAGGTAATTGTGGTGTTATCGTATCAGATAAACCATTCCTCATGTGTGGCGAGTTTTGTGTAGAGGTTGAATTCCCAGAGAATTCAGGCACTTATAGTTGTGAATACTTTATTGATTAATAATATGGCTAAAATAAAAACTATAAAAACAAAGTTAGGAGCAACGTGTTATGACATAGAGGTGAAATGTAATTCATCAGGTATGTTTACTTTTGATGTTCCAGCAGAGCTAGGATCTTTAATTGAAAAATTAGACATGGCTCAATCTTATAAATATAGTTCTTTGAAGGAACTTGAAGACAAGGTTTATAAAATCATCGGAGAATATAAAGAGGCTGAAATAAAAACAAGATTAGTTGTACACATAAGATTTGCTGCCAGAGGTGAAATTACAAGAGGTGAAGACGGCTATATATTACCACAATTCAGTGATATTGGAGGGAAGTATTATCTATCTTTATTCGGTGGTGAAAAAGACAGTGCGTTAAAATTCGGTTATTCAATTCTTATAGAGGAATCGATAAACGGCAATATCTCTTATTATAATGCTATCAAGACGGGAAGCACTTACAATAGCCCTATATATCGAAGAATTGGAGATTATATTGCGAGCAATTACAGGTACCACACAAATAAGGATGATTTGATATTACCTTATACAGACGATATAATTAATAGTTTAAAGTCGATTGAGCGACAATTGAAAAATGCTGCTGTATTTTTATCTGAATTACTTGATAATGACAAAGTGGAAATGATTTTATCATCAGGGAATTTTAAATTATTAGAGAATAAAGAAATTTGATCATGACAAATAATATAAATCCGAATGAATTAAGAGATAGAGCATATAAATGTGCTAAAGCTCATGGTTGGCATGATACTGAATTAAGTGACGAGCATTTTCTTTGGCTTATCATAACAGAACTGGCTGAAGCGACTAACGCTCACAGGTGTAATAAAAGAGCAAAAACAAAAGATTACAATAACAAAATGAATTATTATGATACGCAGAATCTTGAACCTGATGTTTATAATTATGCGTTCAAAAATCAATATAGTTTTTTCATTAAAGATTCATTTGAAGATGAACTGGCAGATACTTGTATTCGGTTGTTAGACCTTGCCGGATTACGTAATTTAGACCTTTCATATATTAATAATATGATTGGTCAGATGAAAACTGTTACTGATACATGGACTGAATTCTGTCTGAAAACTGCATTTATGTTATCACATGAAGACCAGCCATTACAGGCTAAGATATTATATATCCTTGGTGGTACGATAGACTATTCCATGCAAAACAATATAGATATACTATGGTATGTCGAACGAAAGATGAAGTATAACAAGTTAAGACCTTATAAACATGATAAACTATACTGATATGAATACACAAATAAAAGTTTCGTTTAAGAATGGTCTTACGATAACACTCAATAAAGGTATGAAAGGTCTTGAGAATGCGGATAAAAATAGAAAATTATACATTCTATTTCGTGATGGCGATTCTATAATAGATGTCATAGTAATGGAAATCATGCATACTTTAAAAATAGTCAGATTCTCTAAAATCGATTTTTCTCGTTCTTATAGAATTCCATTTGATGATATACTCGGATGGTGTTACACTGATTAAAACGAATGAAATATGGGGGCAAAACTACACAACATAGCAACTTGGGAGAAAATCTTCCCGACCAAACAGATTGAGCACGTATATTATACTACAGATATGCTTGTACGCAAAGTTACCGGTTACATAACTGTCACCAGGCGCACGCTGATGAACGGTATGGTCACTAACATAACCAGGCGAAAACGTGTCCGATGGGATGGGCATGGCCGATGTTATAACATCAACAACAATAACAGATTGCGTGATTATGATATTCACTTCACAGACTGAAGTGTAATTTTTAATAGCCGGCAAATTATTCATATTTGCCGGACACTCCTAAAACTCTAAAACATGATATCTAATTCAGACATAGAAAGAATCCTCGACCGTGCCGATATTGTTGATGTTGTCGGTCAGTTCGTCCAGCTGCAGCGTGCCGGTGTCAGGTATAAGGCTTGTTGTCCTTTTCATTCCGAGGACACACCTTCGTTCATGGTGGACCAGGCACGAGGTTTGTGGTACTGCTTTGGTGCTTGTAAAGAAGGTGGCAATGTTATCAAGTTTGTTCAGAAGATAAACAATATGAACTTTCCTGAAGCCTGTCATTGGCTGGCCGATAAATACGGTATCGATATTGAGGATAAAAACGAGAAGAAAAGCCCGGATGAATTGAAAGCTATCCGCAAACGTGAATCAATGTTTGCAATCAATTCTTATGCTGCTGACTTCTTTATTTCGAATCTCGATAAACCTGAAGCTGATGCAGCCCGTGCAAAGATTAAACAGAGATGGGGCGAACAATACCCTCAGGAACAGGGTATCGGTTACGCTTTACCTTCATGGTCATCATTCGCAGATGCAGCTTTAAAAGCCGGATACTCTACAGAACTGATGGTTGAATGTGGGCTGATCCGACAACGTAAGGAAGGTGGTTACTATGATTTCTACCGTGACCGAATCATGATACCTATCCGTGACCGCTTTAGGAACATCATTGGTTGGACTGCTCGAGACATGAGTGAGGTTGAAGGTACGCCAAAGTATCTCAACTCTTGCCAGAGCGAGATATATGATAAATCAGATAGTATATTCGGTATTGACAATGCAATTCGCCAGGCAGCAAAAGAAGAAAAGTTCTATTGTGTCGAGGGTGCACCTGATGTTATGCGTTTGCAAAGCCTTGGCATTAACAATACCATTGCATCACTTGGTGCTGCATGGACAAAGAAACAGTTCTATCAGCTGAAGAAATATGCCACATCGATATGCTTTCTTCCGGATGCAGATGCAGTCAAACCAGGCGAACAATACGGTACCGGAATAGCTGCTGTAATTAAGTCCGGGCAACTGGCCATGGAGTGCGGTTTTTCCGTATCGGTTAAAGAGATTCCTGTAGGTGATGGCAACACTAAGAATGATCCGGATTCATACTGTACAAATCGTACCAGGTTCAAGGATCTTGAAGAAGTTGATTTCATAACCTGGTATGCCGGATATGCTTTCAAGGCTGATGGTACCACTGAAGATAAAAGTTCTGCAGTAACCAAGATTGCTCAGATGGTTGCCATGGTAGGCGATGATGTCAAAGAGCAGATGTATCTCGAGCAACTGAAGAAAATTTATAACCATGGTAAACTTTGACAAACGGCCATAAACCGTGAGAAACAAAAAATCTCAGAATCCAAAGCCGACAAAACAAAGACTATTAATCGTGACTTGTTGGCCAAATATGGTTTCTTCGAGTCAAACAACTGCTACTATAGCACAAATGACGGTAAGGAGTTTCAATGGTCTAACTTCGTGATGCAGCCTATGTTTCATATCAAGGATAGCTTGAACCCTAAACGCTTGTATCGTATCAGGAACCAGAACAAACAGGAAGAGATTGTTGAGATGAAACAAGAAGACCTAGTGTCGTTATCTAAATTCAAACAGAAGGTTGAAGGTCTTGGTAACTATATCTGGTTGGCTACAGAAAAAGAAATGACCAGGTTGAAAATGTATCTTTATGAGCAGACAGAAACAGCAGTTGAAATAACTCAGCTCGGTTGGCAACGCAAAGGATTCTATGCTTTTGGTAATGGAGTTTTCGACACCGAATGGCATCCGGTTGATGAATATGGTATCGTTCGCCTGGCAGATAAAGGAAATTACTACTTGCCGGCATCGAGCATGATATATCGTGATGATGATAAGCTGTTCCAGTTCGAACGCAGATTTGTTCACTTAAACTATTCCGGGATATCGATGAAGGAATACTTCACCAAACTTGTAGCTGTGTTCGGTGATAATGCCAAGGTTGGTATATGTTTCCTTCTTGCCACATTGTTCCGTGATGTCATTACGGGATATACAAAAAGCTTTCCGATACTTAATCTTTTTGGCCCAAAAGGTTCAGGTAAGTCAGAACTCGGCCATAGTCTTATGTCATTGTTCATCATCGACAATACACCACCAAACATACAGAATGCAACGATTCCTGCATTGGCGGAACTGGTCGCTCAGTGTTCCAATGCCCTGGTACATATCGATGAGTTTAAGAACAACATCGACATTGACAAACGTGAGTATTTAAAAGGTTTGTGGGATGGAGCAGGAAGAAGCCGTATCAATATGGATCGAGACAAAAAGCGTGAGATAACAGCCGTTGATTCCGGTGTTATCCTTTCCGGTCAGGAAATGGCAACTGCTGATATCGCACTCTTCAGCCGTCTTGTATTCCTTACCTTCTCAAAATCGGAGTTTACCGATGCTGAGAAGAAAAGATACAGTGAACTGGTTGATATCCGCAAACGTGGCTTATCACATCTCACACTGCAGATATTGCGACATCGTGCAAAAATGGAACAGCAGTTTGTGAGCAATTATCATTCCTGCCTGTCTGATATTATCGAGGGGCTTGGAGCGGAAAAGGTTGAAGACCGTATTCTCCGTAACTGGATAATACCACTTGCAGCCTTCAGAACACTCGAGGGTGTCCTTGACTTGCCGTTCTCATACCAGGATATCCGCAAGGTTACACTCGAGGGTATTGTCCGTCAGAATGCAGAATGTAAGAGTAACAATGAACTGGCCAACTTCTGGAATGTTGTGTCATTCCTTCAGTAGGATGGAGAAATCTTTATCGAAGGTGACTACCGTATTGAATATGTCAATAAGTTCAAGAGTAACCTGATTAAGATAGAGCAGCAGTACCAGGAACCAAAGGCTGTATTGCTTATGAGACGAAACCGTATCTTCATGCTTTATAAGAAATTCGGTAAACAGGTGGGGGATTCAGTCCTTCCTGAAGGATCACTGAATTACTACCTCGAGAACTCTAAGGAGTATATGGGTAAAAAGAACTCTGTTCGCTTTAAGAACATACAGAATGGTGTCGAAGTTCAGAAAGCAGAGCAGACTGGTACCGGTGGTATTGCATACCGTAAAACATCAACACCGGATATCGCACTCTGTTTCGATTATAAGATGATACGTGATACATATAATATCAACCTCGAGGTTGAAGTAGAGGGTAGGGAGACTACCGATGATGAATTAGATTGATTATAATTAATGGTTTTAGAGTTTGTAGAAGGCAGTCGTCGTGATGACGGTTGCCTTTTTTTATAGGGTGTCTTGAGAGCCATTTCACTTTCCCGTATGGGGCGAAAATGGCTTCTACACCTTCTACACTTTCTACAATGTTGAAAATGAGTGTTTTATATATTCTACAACTATTCTACAAACCTTCTACAAATTTCTACAAAATGGTGAAATTGTTAAAACCTTCTACAAATTACTTCATTTTCTACAGGATTTCTACAAATGTAGAAGCCTTTGAAAATTATAAACTATTGATAATCAATGGTTTTTGTAATTTGTAGAAAGTGTAGAAGGTGTAGAAGGCAAAAAGTATGTCATTCTTGGAGAAATACTTTTTGCTTAAGACTTAATTCATAATAGATTTATATATCTAAAAAATAATATAAATATTATCTTTGTGGTATGTAATCTTCTTATTATGAGCAACATCGTATTTTACATCAAACTTGAGCCTTATTTAAAACAATGGCTGCATAACAGCCTTGGTAATCCTGTAGTGTTTCCACCTCAGAGTAATGAGAATGCTGTTATCCGTCGTTTCCTTCGTAAACGGCCACCTGAAGTACTACCGGAATTGGCAGATGATGAACTCACTGCTATTGTCATTCCGGACTCTAAAGCAAAACCGCCTCAGTATTACAACTACCTTGGTAAAAAAGCCAAAGCTGCAGTCAAGGAAACAATCGAAGATCTGTTCCGTGCAAATCTTTGGAATGAGATGAGTGATCTTACCAGACGTGAATGTGGACTTAACAAGACCATTGCAGCCTGGTGCGAAATGCACGGTATTGATGATGACTATTCTGAGACAGTTCGTCAGAAATATTATCGTATGCGTACTTCCTACAGTAGGAGAGGTATATTTTTAGGTTCTTTAACGCGAAAACACTCGGATGAGTGATGCGTTTTTGTACTGAACCGAACAACACCGAACACAATAATATAAACACCTATAATTATGATACACATCATTAATAACATCCGAAAAGTTGAGTGCATCGAAGCCTACCACCTTCAGCACTCGGATATAATTGCTGACCGTGGAGTTTTTCTCAATGTTTACCAACAATTCGAAAAAATCTCAACTATCGGACTGAGTTCTGTAGAGATTTCTGACAAAATTGAGAATAATCAGAGAGTTTTTACAACAAAACTTACCATGACTCGTTGTGAGAAACTTCTTCCAGGTTCTAAAAAATATTGTTTTAAAGTTACAACTGTTACCGGTTCTGAATTTCTAATCGGTTTAGCCGATAAACCATATCCGGTTATCGAAAACAGCGAAAGTTTTCCTTCTGTACCTGGCGGAAAGTCCGGTGCTACCGTAACTGTTACCTATACTTCTACAATTCCGATGCTTGCCATATTAGATTAGAGTCTTTTTATACAATATATATAAGGTATAATATTGCATATACAAATTTTTGACAATATGGAATATAACCTTAGTATTGATTCGCACATCGGCCCTTGGGGATATTCAAAGAACTTTATCCGCAATCAGATGTCAGGCTTAAAGAATAAGCCTGTCAACATGCGTGTATCGTCACTCGGTGGTTCTGTTGACGATGCACTCGATATTCGCCAGCAGTTCATCGATTATGGCAATGTTACTTGCTATCTATATGGTTATGTAGCCAGTGCAGCTACAATACTCGCTACAGGTGCAAAGAAAACCTGTATGTCACAATACGCTTTCTACCTTATTCATAAGGTTTCAAACTGGATAGATGCCTGGGGTAATTATAATGCAGACCAGATTCAGCAACTTATAGACGATCTGAAGGCAAACAAGCTCGAGAATGATAAAATGGACTTGGTTCTGGCTAATCTTTATGCCAACAAGTGCAAGAAAAAAGTTGATGAGATTCTTCCTATCCTGAAGGAAGGCCGTTGGCTGACAGCTAAAGAAGCACTTGAATATGGTTTCGTTGACGAGATCATTGAAGACGGTACAAAGCTGAACTTTGACGACGACATGAAGACTCGTTTCAACATGTTTCATCTTCCGGAACTTCCGGCTCCAGATAAGAAAGCTGAAACAAAGGATGATGAAGCACCTAACTGGTTCAATAACTTCGTTAATAAATTTCTGAAGCCACAAAACACAGAAACAACACAGACTCAAAATAAGACACAAATAAATTCTACTCAAAAGTTTATGAAAAAGGATTATCAGAAAGTCAATTCCATCTTGAAACTCGATGGTATGGAATTTGACAAAGATGGTAAGGTTACTCTTACCGAAGACCAGGTCAAAGCCATCAACGACCACATTGCCAACATTGAGAAGGAATCTTCTGATAAAGACAATGAAATCTCAGACCTCAAGACTCAGAACGAAAACCTCAAGAAGAATGATGGTGATGATACCACACACATCAACGGTGATGAAGGTGATGATGATGACATCACTAAACTGAATTCAGCTAACGAAATGTTTAACAACGTAAAAGATTTGTTGTAATATGGCAGACGAAAAAGGATACGTAAAAATTACTGACGAGCAGCTTTCCAAGTCTGCTGTCAAGTATAGAAAAGAATTGCTGATGATGCCGGTTCTTGCCATGGCTACTACTTTGAAGCACATGACACAGAGACCTGGTGTTCGTGGTAAGGAAGTTGTTGGCGAACTTGCCGGTAATATAGAACTTGGACCATACGATGAAGGTCGTGAGGATACTGATGCAGTTGCTATCAATCCACGCGTTTTGGAGACATTCCTCGGTTCTGTTGTCAAGAAGTTTTCTCCTAACTCTGTATGGCAGACTGTTTATGGTAACTTGATTTCTAAGGGTGATGCATTAAAAAATGTTGACATCACTCGCCAGGTATTGACTTTCCTTTCCGCAAAACTCGGGGCAAACCTTAATGCGCACCTTTGGAATGCGGTTCGTAGTGATGCCGGTACTAAATCAAAAGACCTTTTCAATGGTTTTGATACAATTACCAATACAGAGAAGACTGCAAACAAGATTTCTGCCGACCTTGGCAATATGTTTGTTATCGAGGCTATAAGCAAAGATAATGCTGTAGATGTACTAAAGGCATTCTACCGTGCTGCAGACCCTGTATTGCGTGAAACTCAAACTAAATTGTTTATACCTCAAGGTGTATATGATAATTACGTTGATGATTATCAGGCTACAGTTGGTCATGTTCCTTATAATACATCATTTGAGAAGACCGTTCTCGAGGGCTCTAACGGCAGATGTGAACTGGTTCCTTTGGCTAATAAGGCTGGCTCGCCTTATATACATCTTACTCCAAAGAGTAACATGTTGGTTGGTTTTGGTAATGGAGCGGACAACGAAAAGATTTTGGTTGAAAAACACCATGCTTTCAAGCTTGATTTCATTGCCACTACTTATTTCGGTGTTGAGTTTGAATCTATTTCAAAAGAGCGACTTCTGGTCGGTACTATCGATGGTACAACTTCTGTTGTCGCTGGTATAGGAGGCTAATATATGGCAGTAGATTGTACAAGTAAAGGGATGTACTCATCCCTTGCCTGGTGTCCTGGTCAGACCTCGACACCGGGTATCAGACGAAAAGTCTATTTCATTCCTAAAAGCTGGATTGCCAAATGGCCGACTCTTCCGGCTATTGATGGGGTGGTTGAAGATATGGGTAAACTTGCGACTCTCGAAGGTGACTTTGTTCTTGCAGCTGATAAGAAATGGCAGTATATAGAATTGCTTACTACCAAATCATCAATCAATTCAGAGTCACAGGGCGAGATGCCATCTAAGACATTCCTGAACAAAGCTACACTTGTTCATGCCGGTACTGACGAAGAAGCATCAGGTTTTTGTCGTCAGGCTAATATCGATGAATTGATATTCCTTTGTCAGCAGAAAAACGGTAAATTCCGTGTCGTAGGTTCTGAAGCTTTCGACCCTTCAGTAACCATTTCACAGACTTCCGGCGAAGGTGATACCGGTACTGCAGGAACCACACTCGAAGCTCAGTGTACAGATATTTGTCCATCACCATTCTACACTGGTAAGATTGAAACTGTAGATGGTGATATTTCCGGAGCTGATGGTAGTGCTATAGAACCAGGCCCATAATTAATATAGGAGATAGGTTTATGTTTATAGATGATAAATTGACTAAAGACATGCAAGGCTGGCTCAATACAGAGCCGGCTGAGCGTGATTTATTGAAGGGTGCAGAAATGGTTCTGAAACTTACCCGTAACCGTATATTGTTTCAGAATATTTCTCGTAATCCTCAGAAGTTCGCTTCCAAAATAGAATACGAACTGAATAAATATCTTAAAATTCGTCTTGACCGCAAGACTATTCAGGATGTTGTTCAAATGGATAAGGTTTTGGTTCCATCTGTTGAAAAGACATTGGAAACATTCAAGCCTGCAGAGATAAGTTCTGATGGCGATGTACCTCAAGAGGCTGTCATCGCAAAAGGAAAGCGTGAAGACCATGATTCTTTGCCTGAAGAAATCCGACAGTTGTGGGAATCCAACAAAGATATTTATTTCCGACTGAAGGAAACTTTCGAAACATTGAAAACCATGAGAGATACTCTTCCTTGCGACAGGTACGAATACCTGAAGCAATTGGAAGAGCTGGATACTAAATATCGGGATAACATGAACAAATACGACCATTACAAGCTGGGTGAACAGGAAGGTACGGGTGCTGAAGGTGAATCTCCTGAAGATCCTGCTGAGATGGCCAAGAAAGTCTGTGCTGCAAGGGGCTACCTTTCAGACAACAAGAAAAAACTTGCTGAACTCAAGGAAGCTGATGATCTGGCGAAGTACGAAAAACTGCTTGCCAAGATGCAAGCCAAGTACGACTTCCTGATATCCACTGGCAACAATGTTAGTGATGACCAGGTTAAAGCTTTACAAGATTTAGGGCTTAAGGTATGAAGATTGTAAACCGATTGTTGAAGCCGATATCCGATATGTCGTTACAAGCCTATCTGGATAATCGGCTTCAACTTTTTGATGTTCTCGAGTTTATTCTGCTGCAGACCGGTCCGGCAAAAGTCTATGTATCTACATTCTCTACTTCAGAGGAGTTCTTACGCAGACTGTTTTCACTCCGTAAACGTGAACTGATTCTTCATGCTGTTCTTATGGCCGACCTGAAGGCAGCCAAGAAGACCGTGAATCTTTCTACATTTATGGGTGTCGTTTTCGATGATGTATATCTCACAGAGAATCATTCCAAGGTTCTTCTGGTTGAGAACGACAAATGGATGGTCACTGTAGTTACCAGTCAGAACCAGACTCGAGGAAACAGAACGGAATGTTCTATTATTACAACGCAACCTGATATCTTCCTTACATTGAGAGACCAGTTTTCTGATATTATTAATACACGCAGCTTGCATCTACATGGAATTAACTTCACAACAGATTGACCGTATAAAGGAGCTGGCATCTATGCTTACTCCTGTGTCGGATATTGCGGTTCTTATGGATATTGACGAACGCAGATTCCGTGAAATCCTTTCCGACAAATCTCATCCTGCAAGTCTGGCTTACCGCAAGGGAAAAGCAGAACGCGCCCTTCAGATCCGAAAGAACGAACTTGAACTGGCTGAAGCCGGAAGTCCGCTTGCCGTTCAACTTATAGGTTCATATCTTCGTGATATGGACTCAGACGAAGACTTATAATTATTTATGCCACTACCAGCAACTATAGATATAGCCAAAGAGTATCTTTTCGCATCGGTTGATGAGATGAAAGAGAAGAATATCCCCGAGATAATACAGCAGCGCCTGTTACGTCTTAGGGATATGTACAACTATTGGCTTCAATATCCTCGAATACGTGAACAGGAACTTGTGCTTGAACTGCAGAAACGGTACGACATACAGAAGTCTGCAGCTTACGAGGATATCCGTATAATCAAGTATCTTCTTGGTGATCTGAACAAATCCACAAAAGATTATCACCGCTATCGTTTCATCCAGCGCAACGAAGAAAGTTACGAGATGGCTAAACGTATGAAGGATGCCAGGGCAATGGCTGCTTGTGACAATTACTATGCAAAATACATGCAGCTCGACAAAGAGGATGCTAAGGATCTTGGTTACGACAAGATTGTTATCCAGCCATTCCAACCATCTACAGACCCGACTATCCTCGGTATTCGCCCTATTCCGAATATCCGTCAGCGTATTGCCGATAAGATTAAGCAGTACATGAATGAGGATATCCAGGACATCAGGTTTGAGGATGCAGACTTTAACGAAGATGATATTTTCAACCCTAAAAAGGTGGAGGAACCTGAACCATGAGAGAATACTTTCACGAAACACAGCAGCAGGTTCTTTATACTCCGGCAAAGGATATTGTACTTTGTGCTGGTCGTGGTTGGGGTAAAGGTCCTATACATGCAGCTATCAACTTGAGAAACATGCAACGTATGCCTGGTAGCATTACAGGATTCGTTGCAGCTAACTGTAAACGTGCTCTTACAAACACCATTCCTTCAATGCTTATACATTGGCAGAAATGGGGTTATAAGCGTGATGTTCATTGGACTATCGGTAGGAAACCGCCCAAATCATGGGGGTGGGGTGAGCCTATATTCCAGCCGGACAACTGGGAGAATGTTATTTCCTTCTATAATGGTTCCATAGGTTACATCATCAGTCAGGACCGTTCCGGAACTTCCAATTCCTTTTCTCTTGATTATCTCGACATTGATGAAGCAAAGTACATTGACTTTGAACAGCTGAAGGATGAAACACTTCCTGCCAACCGTGGTAATAAGCAGCACTTTGGCCATCATTATTTTCACCATGGTATGCTTATCACTTCCGATATGCCTGTAACGAAGAAAGGTTCCTGGTTCCTGGACTATGAAAAGAAATGTGATCCGGAGCTTATTGAAGTCATCCAGGCTACAGTTCATGAGATATGGCGTACCAAGCAGCGCATTCGTGAGCTTCAGGCAAAATCTGAGCCTGTACCTTTATATCTGAAGGATTATCTTCGTACATTGAATCGTGATGTGTGCCGTTTAGGTTCTGCTGCAGTTCTGTACCGTGAGTTCTCCACAATCGAGAATATGCAGCTGCTGGGTGAAGCCTTTATCAATCAGATGAAGCGTGACTTGCCACCGCTTACCTTCCAGACGGCTATACTTTGTAAGCGCATAGGTATAAGCAAGGATGGTTTCTACTCGAGCATGACTGAAGGGCATAAGTATAATGCAACCGATTTCAGCTATCTTGACAGCCTCGAATATCAGTTCGATAAAATCAAGGAACCTTCATGCCTGATGGACGCTGACCTTGATAGGGATAAGCCTATCTGCATAGCATTTGACTTTAATGCCAACATCAACTGGCTTGTAGCCGGGCAGCCGGACAGGAACAGACTCAAGGTTATCAAATCCTTCTGGGTAAAGTACGAACGTAAGCTCGAAGCTTTGGTAGACGATTTCTGTAAGTATTACCGCCATCAACGACGTAAGGAAGTTATCTTCTATTTCGATAGCACTGCACTTGGTTCTAACTATGCAGTCAATGACGAAGACTTTCGTTATGTTGTCGAAAATGCTTTCAAGGACAGAGGTTGGGAAATACGCTCTATTCACATCGGTGGTACAATGAAGCATATTGAAAAATGGCTACTCATTAATCGTATGTTTGCAGGAAAAGCTAAGCTAATACCTTTCTTCAATGTGCAGAATAACGAAGACCTTCTTATCTCAGTCCAGACTGCAGGTGTGTATAATGGTGGCAAGGATAAGCGAGGTGAGAAACTTGCAGAGACTGAAGAAGACCAGCTTCAGGCGAGAACTGACGGTTCAGATGCTTTCGATACTCTCTGTATCGGATGTGAGCGTTTCCCTCAGATGACTTTCGATATGTTTGTTACATCTTCTATGTAGTTTTCTACAGCTAATTAGATTTTTCTTAATGTAAGCCCTGATGACCGTGCATGATGGTTGTCGGGGCTGATTTTTTATGCGTGCGATGGCGAGTACCGAGCGTGTAGAGAATGTGTCGTTACATATTCCGCATTTTTCAAAGGTGCTAATTAGTTTTTTGGCGTAGGGCGGTGGGGGGTCGGATTACCGACTTCCGCATAAAATGCGGGCTTGAGTGGATGTATTCGGCTGATTATGTGCGCTTTTCTTCATTGAGGAGCGGAATTTTCCTGCAAATTCTACTTTTTAGCCTGCTTTTCGGGCGCTAATATGTTGTAAAATAGTTTGCTGGGCGCCCGAAAATTGCCCCTTTCGCCATACCGTCAAGCCGTTATTAATGGCAAAAGGAGCAATTTTCGGGAGTCTAAGGTAGAAAGACTTTAGCAAGACTTTCTGAGGTTCCCGATAGCGTGCAACGCAGTGGCCCACCCGCCCCACTCTGTTCCCGTTTTAAAGCGGTATAGACATTTGTCTATGGTATTGTTTACTGCTATTCTTGTCTGCTCTTCGGCTCTTTTTTCTATCCCCTTCAGTCAGTTATCGCCTTTTCTCACAGCAAAGGTAAATGTTGTATTTCGTATGCCAAGTTCAGGCTCTGTTCACTATAAAAATCTCCACCCTTTCAGGGTAGTATTCAAGGCTCCGCTTTATGGTGAAAACTTGTCGTTATACGTTCTACAACACCTTTTGAAGCTGTGTAAAAGGCGAACAAAACCGACCGAGGTGATTGAATGAAAAAAAACCTCAGAGCAGGAATAGCAGATGAAAAGGCTCTCTTCCTCCCTCGGGCTTGAATAAATTCTAAAACTTACCGATATGAGAACGTATAGCAAAGATTTCGAGAAACAGTGGAGTAAATTAATGTATAACTTTTTTGATTACTTGCCTACAAGGTATAAACAGGCTACAAAAAAGGATTGGGAAATTAGACGCTTAATTTGGGATTTCAAAGACGGAAAAAGAAGTTTATCTGTTGCAAAACTTGTGGCCGAAAAACTGATACAATTCTATGGAGCTGATGCAAAAGATATTGTTTTTGCTTGCATACCAGCCAGTAGCGAGCAGCGCAATTTCACCCGATACAAAGTTTTTGCAGATGAAGTTTGCAGACTATCGGGAGCCGTAAACGCATTCGACCACATTCACGTACATGGCGCACGTCTTGCCATCCACGAAACAAAATGCAGCAAAAATCTTGAAACCGTTCAGACTATAAATTTCGACAAAGAATTTTTCAACGGAAAGAAAATCTTGGTTTTTGACGATATCCTAACGCAGGGATATTCATACGCAAAGTTTTCGTGTATGCTTGAACGCTTTGGAGCATCTGTAATCGGTGGTTTCTTTTTAGGTAAAACTTTATTAATGAACTAAAAACAAATATCTAACAACTAAAAACTTATTATTTATGAAAGATTTATTTGAAATGTGTGGCGAATGTCGCCACCTCAGTGACGCAGAAGTAGTTTATCAAATTACTAACTCTGAAAAGACATCTAAGGAAGTAGAAAAAATGTTGTTGCAGTCTGATAATGTGACGATAGAAGAAATTTGTCAGACACTCACACCGGCACGCAGAGCGATGGCGATGGCAGTAATAGAACTTTATAAACGTATGCAGAGCCGAAAAGCAGACAACAAAGTAATTAAATGTAGCGAAGATATTTATAATATTATGCATAGATACTTACAAGGTTTAGACCATGAAGAATGTTGGGTGATATTCTTAAACCAAAGCAGCCGAATAATCCGTAAACAACGTATTTCAGTTGGTGGACTTGCAAGCACTCAAGTAGATGTAAGGTTAATTCTTCGTGAAGCACTGAAAGTTTGCGCCACTTCTTTAATTTTGGTACACAACCACCCAAGCGGAAACGTAAGACCAAGTACAGATGATGACAGACTAACAATATCATTGCAGCAGGCATCAAAAATACTTAATATAAGAATGTTAGACCACGTTATATACGCAGATGATAAATACTTTAGTTATGCGGACGAAGGACGACTGTAGGGCATCTGTGAGGCTGTAGCAGTATGTTAAGGGTAGGTGGGTAGCTATGCAGCCGCCCGCCGCCCGATTTTTCCGCTGATCACTACGTTGACGGCAAAATCGGGCGGCGGGGAAATAAGGTATTCTGATTATTTTACGCAAAAGATTTGCGATATGCTATTGGTTTGATTATACATAATCACACGATTTTTATTAATTGTTATTGTTGTTTTTTTGTATGGTTATTTATTATTGGATAGAAGTTATTTTTATTATGAAAATAAAGCATTCACTATATTTTTTATAGTCTAAATATTGATTTTATTGGGAAAAAAACTGATATTTGCAAAAAAATAGAATATTTTCTTTGCTATTCAAAAAATAATACAAGCATTTATTATACCATATAAATTTTAAATTGGATTATGAGCAGATTATCTAATGCCCCTTTGGTGGAGGTTATTTTTGAAATACGATGGAATTCTACCAACAAACAAGAAGTTGATAAATTTCAGCTACTTATAGGTGCGATGTATGCTGCATTGAAGGATTCATATGAGAAGCCTGAAAATTTGCTTCCAGATCCTAATATTCCAGTACAAGCCTTTTTGAATAGACCGATTTATCGTTCTAAGAAAATTAATTCAAATTCAATTTTGTATCAGTTAGGGCCTGGTATATTATCTATTAATCATGTCGGTTCAGATTATGATTGGAATGTATTTTATGAAGAAATTTTGAAGATAGTAAATGTTGTTAAGAACTTGTATGCCTTCAATCCTAACAAAGGTATTCATATAGGATTAAAGTATCTTGATTTTTTTGAATTTCAGTTTCAAAATGAAAATATTTTCACTTTCCTAAAAGATAAATTTCATTTGACAATAGATTCTGAATTTATACAAAATCCTATTGGACTTAATTTTGAGATTGCACAAAAAGAAAATGATTCTGTTTTTAATCTAAAAATTAATACAGGTACACTTAATGATAGACGTAATGGATTGGTCGTTGAAAGCAAATTGAACTCTTTAATAAGTAGTGAAGATTTATTCCCAATGTTTGAGCAGATTCTGGATGGATATCATTCAAGATTAAGCGATTTTTTTAAAAGCCTGACTAAAGGAGAACTTTATGACTCATTTAATAGATAATAGTTATGGATAATGATTTTATAAATATAGCATCACCAGAGAAAGGTTGTGATACTTCCACTATGTTGGCTTACAATGGGATAAAGAAGAACTACAAAATCAATGATACTTTATTATTTGGCGTGTCATCTTTGCTGTTCCTTTCAAGCATGGATAATCTTCCTCTTCAATATAGCGATCTCTGTGAAAATATTAATTGTACTTACATACCTAATTCTATATGTTTTCCAGGTGAAAATGATACTCTGATGGACCCCTTCTCTATTAAGAAAAAGCGAAAGACTGCTCGTGCTAAAGTTAAAAGGGAAACATTTGTTTCTGACGAGGAACTGGAAAAAAGATTAAGTGATAATATTAATATTTCTACTTATGAAGAGTCTAGTATAGAGAGTTTTATAGATTATAACTCTGGTCGCTTGATAAAAGGTTTGGATAAATGGCTGTAAATAAAGTATCACAAAGAGAAATAGTTGAGGTTTTTTATCGAACTCCAGAAGGTGAATATAAAGAACATCCGGCTTTGGTCCTCTCAAATGAACATTTATTGGAAAAGGAGGATGGTATGTTTTATGCTGTGCTTATATCAACAAAGAATTACCATCCTGAATATACGATAAAAATAGAGAATGATTGGCTAAATCGCCCTATGGCGAAAGAGTCTTATTTTGTGACTCATGTTGTTACATTTTTTAAATTGAGTGATGTAATACAAAGTAGAAATACATTCGTGAAATCAAAATACTTTGATAAAGTTTTGGCTAAGATTATAGATAGTATATTTGATGTTCAAGTATTTTTTGATGACGATGACGAGTAAAAGTAATATCATAGTGTAAATATAGTCACTACTATATTCAACACTTTACTTTGACATAATTTATAGAGGAGTCTCTTCTAGAGATTCCTTTTTTATTAAATAAATACAGATATGATAAACATAGAATTAAAAAATGAGTTTAGCAATCTTCTTTCAAGAATAAAACAAACTGATTTTCTGAAATATGATGAAAGATTAAGGATTCAGTATATTGGTGCTTTAAGGAGAATAATCAAGTTATTAAATAATCAAACTGATGTTGATTTATCATTCTGGATTAATGTTCAGGTTATGCTTAAAGCCTATATTGATTTATATCAAAAAGAAAAAATAACAGAAGACGTTGGTATTAGAACTTTACTTAGTTCTATAATGGATGCCTTTGTAAAGTCTGAACAAGGTAATTTAAATTCTTCAGCTTATTATGAAAAGGAGGTTGATAAATTAACTGAAATCATTAAGAAGAATTCTAAGGTTGCAGATAGTTATAATAGGGTAGTTGGGTATATTGCTGATAAGACGAAAGAGATAAATGAGTTAAAACATGAGTTAGAACAAACAAACCGACAACTTGAAGAAGAAAAAGCAAAGAATAAGGGTAAGAAATTAGATGAACTTGAGGCTGAACTTACTAATCTTAAAAATAAATTAGCTGCAACTAAGGGAGAATTGAGTAAAGCCCAAGAAAGAAAGACCGAATTAGAGTATTTAAAAGTTGAGCTTGTAAATCAAAAAAAATTAGTAGAACAATATAAATCAGAACTTCAAAAAGCCAAAGAGAAGGAAAGTGCAATTGAAAATTGGGAAGATAAAATAAGAAATGCATTTAGTGCATTGAAAGTTCCTATTAGTAGATTGGAAACGGAAAGCAATCGGCTTGAATATTTATATTTTATTTATGCTTTTATTTCAGTTTTAGTAATACTATTATTGTTAGCTATTGAAATTGTTGTATATTATAAGATACATAATTCTGCTACTTTTTTAAGATGGGAGCAATATTGGCCAATGGTTTTACCTGTCCCGTTAGCAGTTGGTCTACTTTGGGGCTTTATTACGCAGATGAATCGTGCCCAAAAACAATTAATAATTTTAGCTAACCAATTATACGAGATAGAATATATCGAAGGTTTATTATTGGGCTTGAATACACTTTCAATAGATGTAAAGGACTCAATGGTCAAGATTAATAATGCGATATCGCGTTTAATTGATAATCATATTAATAATATGTTTACAAAAAAGATAGATGAGAATAAGTTATCTGATATAGAAAAGCAGAATGCTTTGCCTATTGAACAAATACCAGAACTAATTAAGTTAATAAATAAGAGTAAGGAATAATAGATAAATCTTACTGTAAAATGAATAATAACCCAGCGGAAACCTTCACCCAAAAGTTTCCGCTTATTTTTTGCCTTTTTCACAGTCTTTTATAAATTTGTGCTATAAAATTAATAATCATATTTATAATATATGGAAACACGCAATTTTGTAGCAGTAGATTTCGAAACCATGACACCTGAGCTTACAAGTGCATGCTCAATAGGATTGGTAAAAGTTATAAATGGAGTAATATCACAAAAGTTATATTCACTCATCAAACCTATTCCTGATGGTAGGACAGAACGTAATACACACGTACATGGCATCACAGATGAAATGGTAGCTGATGCACCGACATTCCAGGAATTGTTCCCGGTCATTAAGTCCTTTATTGGCAATCTTACTTTGGTATGCCATAACAGTTCTACTGACATTAATGTTTTTAGAAAATGTATGGCACATTATGGTTTGACCGGTTTGGATGTAGATAACTATATTGATACGCTTGAACTCTATGGAAGAGGTTTAAAGGCTTGTTGTGAAGATAATGGTATAGTCCTGTCTGCTCATCACGATGCACTTTCCGATGCTGAAGCATGTGCAAAGTTATTCTTGTGTTACCAAGGATGTATCTGTATGGATCGAGCAAAGTATAATCTGAAAGAAATTCTTGCTGATAAGTCATCACGCAGATATGATCATGATACATTGATGCCGTTGTCTGAAGATGAAATTGAAAATAAGGATACTATATTTTTTCAGAAGAAAGTAGTCATTACAGGTACTTTCTGTAATTACCCTGACCGTGATGAACTTGGTTCAATACTCAAGTCTTTTGGTGCAGATATGAATACTACCATTTCCGGAAAGACTGATATTGTAATTGTAGGTGAAGGAGCCGGTCCTTCTAAACTTAGAAAGATTCAGGAACTTAAGGATAAAGGTAAAGATATCCGTATGATTTATGAAAAGGAGTTGTGTGAGATAATGAATGATATTTTAAAGTAATAATGAGAACAAAGTTTTTAATTCTATCATTTTTCTTATGCCTGGTTACATATGCCCAGGACAAAGGATATAAAATGGGTTTATGGGGTGCTTATGACCAGCATCCGGTTGTATCAATGGATAAACAGACTACAGATGGATTCAAGTACGTTGAATCATCTAGGTTTATTTCAACTGTAAAGAATTCATCTTTGAGTGATGATACTAAGTTTGTACCGCAATTAGGTATGTCTATAACTCAGGATTCAGACAGTGTATATTTTGATTTGAATGTATATGTTAATACTGTAGATGCTAGTTCTGTTTACATATATAAGGATTCACCCATTCTTATTAAGTTGTCTGACGGTGAGATTATTAGATTATACTGCAACAAAGATGTTAAAGACAATATCGGAACAGTCTTTTCTGCAACATATAATATCATAAGATATAGTGTCATTGCAAACTACCGAATAACACCTAAGGATATTTTAAAATTCAAGAAAGGTATAACAAAGATTAGACTTGAAGTTAATGCTGAAAAATGTGATATGGAATTTAAAAAATATAAGAATGATGAATTAGGTCAGTTCTTATTATCGGCATATAGTTTGGTTTCACAAACGATGACTAAACAAACAGATTTTGAAGAAGGATTCTAACCACATAAATGAATAGCCAATGAACTTATTTTTAATTTTATTTATTGCGATACTGTTTGTTGTTATTCTTGTAATGATGTCGAAACAATCATCATTAAAAAATGACATTGATAAACTGAACAGTGATAAAAGAAATTTATCTTCTGAAATTCAGAACCTAAATTCAAAGTATGATCTCTTATCAGAAGAGAATGAACGTATAGAAAAACGTAATTCAGAACTAGAAGTATATTCTTCAGCTCTGGATGCAGACAAGGAAGCTCTTGGTAGACTTCAGGAAGCAAAAGAACAGGCAGAACGTATTATTTTCGATGCTAATAACGACGCTGTTAGAATTAAGGAGCAGGCAGAACAGGAGCTTGTAGATGTTAAGAACGAAACATCAGCCATTAGGAAATCAAATCGCGAACTTGTCCAAAAGGCAAACGAGAATGCGGAAACTATAAAAACTGATGCAACTCGTCAGGCCGCTTTAATTTTAGAACAGGCAGAATCTAAAGCTAAAGAAATTGCAGGTGAAGCGTACGACATTGCTCAAAAAGCTAATCACTATGAAAGTGTGGCTAAGGCTATGAAGAATGTTATTGAAGGATATGGTGATGAATATTTGAAACCAACCTTTTCACTTCTTGATGAGCTTGCTGAAGAATTTGGTTATGACGAAGCTGGTCAGAGACTTAAAGATGCAAGAGAAAAAACAAGAATGCTAATTAAGAATGGTGAAGCCTCAAAATGTGATTATGTTGAAATTAACAGACGTACTACAGCTGAGAATTTTGTTCTTGATGCTTTTAATGGTAAAGTTGATACAATATTGTCAATGATAAAGAAAGACAATCATGGAACTCTTGAGCAGAAAATCAGAGATGCTTATTCATTAGTCAATAATCTTGGTATGGCATTTAGGAATGCAAGAATTACCAATGTATATCTTGATTCACGCCTTGATGAGCTTAAATGGGGTGCTGTTGTAAATGAATTAAAGCTACAGGAACGAGAAGAGCAACGTAGGATTAAAGAACAGATCCGTGAGGAAGAAAAGGCACGTCGAGAATATGAACGTGCTATGAAGGAAGCTGCTAAAGAAGAGGAAACTATCAGAAAAGCTATGGAGAAAGCTCAGCTTGCAATAGAGAAGGCCAGTGCTGAACAAAAAGCTAAATATGAACTACAGTTAGCAGACCTGCAGGCGAAACTCGTTGAAGCAGAAGCTAAGAATCAAAGAGCTTTGTCTATGGCTCAGCAAACTAAATCTGGTCATGTCTATATTATCTCTAATATAGGCTCATTTGGCGAAGATGTCTTTAAGATTGGTATGACACGAAGACTGGAACCTTTGGACCGTGTTCGAGAATTGGGTGATGCCAGTGTTCCATTCCCATTTGATGTTCATGCAATGATATATTCAGAGGATGCACCTGGATTGGAGACTGCCCTTCATAGGTTCTTTGTACAGAATCAGGTCAATAAGGTTAATCCACGAAAAGAATTCTTTAGGGTACCGATTGCAGAGATAAGAGCAGAAATAGAGAAGAGAGGCCTTGATGTTAAGTGGACTATGGCAGCTGCAGCTTTAGAATATAAAGAAACTTTGGCTATTGAAAAATCAATGGCCAATGATAAGGATGCTAAAGAAAGATGGTTGCAGAATCAGGAAACTGTTACAGACATTGTTTCAGATGAAGATGATTCTAATGATGAATAATATTTCAGACGTTTTTTAAGAATGCCCTGTCATTCCAATCAAAACGCTTTGTCATTCAAAATCGAACGACAAAGCGTTTTTTCGTGCCTATATTTTTGCTATTCCAAAACTAATTTCTACATTTGTATTGTCCTACATTTTGAGAAAGGCGAGATGGCTCGCCAATATATTGCTGCGGGCATTTTTTATGTCCATAGCTTATGCTATATTAACTTATAGGTTCCGACCCCCGTGTGGTGTCTGTAATGGGCACCCTGCCTTTCTCAAGGTGTAGGACAACGGGAAAGCGGAACCTTTGTTGTTTCCTTTCCCGGATTAATAACATTTTAAAAAGTCCTACAATTATGAGAAAACAAACAACAACCTCTGCCAGTCAGGCAGATTTCAGCACATTGGAAATGTGGCTGAACAGTGAAAGCAAGTTATTCACTACATTCTTTGCCGACAAAGGCGAAACGATTTCACGCAAAAAGGCTTTGGCCGATTTTCAGATGATCTTATCACTGGTCATTCTTCTCACATTCAGTTTTGCGAATCCTGTTATGACTCTTATTTGTGCATTATGGTTTGCATCGTCTGTTATCCTCGTTAAGATGGTTGAACGTAGTTATGACAAGGAAGGGGGTAAATGATGGATGAAGAAATAACAGAATTCAAGGTACAGAAAACAGCATACTATAATGACAATGGTTTGTTTATCGAGGAGTACCAGATATTCATGAACAACCGCCCTGGTATCATGTGCGGTCGTGACGATTTCGAGAGATTATATAAGATTATGGGTAAAGCACTTAATGACAGAAAGGAAAACAATTATGGCAAAGCGTGATATAGCATACGGTCAATTTATTTTGATAAGATACTGCGAAGAATATCTTCCTGCAGACAAAGGTTCAGAGAATGTTATTTACAAAACTTCTCAACAGATACAGGATGAACTATCGGAAATGGCTGAGATAGGTCTTAATGAGATTGCTCAGAAAATGGTTGAACTCGGTTATGAGATAGGCATTTCGCCTGACGGTAAACCTTCCTGGCTCATGCAGAGTAAATAACAGCTTCTCTTTTTAGATGATTTTTTTATTACATTTTATATTGCAAGGCGTGGCGTCGTGATGACGTTGCGCCTTTTGTCTTTTTAGGCTTTTCCGGCACAGCATATCTTTGAATAAAAACAAAGATTTATGCTTTCGATAATTCAAGATATACCGGATTTCGTTCTCTCTTCACAACTCGACATTGTGATAGGTGCAGACAAGCAGGTTACATTCTCTCTGAGCAAAGGTGGGAGTGTGATTCTGCAGGAAACATATACACCGGACTCAAAAAATCAGGTACATATTCTTGACCTGTTCTCGCTCATGGAGCCATATCTTCTGACAGCTCCATTAAGCCAGTTTTCATACACCTGCAGCGCATCGAGTGAAACTCCAATCAATAAGACATTCATTGTGCTGTTATCGCAATACCTTATACCTGGTAGTGCTACTGATTTTGTAAACAATTATTTTCTCACAGCTCTTGCAGGTCGTGACAAGACAACATCTTTCGACCGCAAGGAAACTATTTATCTCACAACGGGCAAGATTTCTTCTGGTGGTACATCTATCTCTATAAGTGCGGAATGTGTTTTTGTCAATGAATCGAATAAGATTTATACTTCAGTTCGTTCGCTTGGTACCGTTCCGGATTACAATATCCGTTCAGTGGATGTTTCGCCTTCACGCTTCACGCAATCCGGTTACAAACTGTTACGATATACAGTTACTGCAGGAGCCAGAAAGCAGGTGTACAGACTTGACCATGACGAGCCGGATTCAATCGGTATTAAGTTCCGGAACTCATTCGGCTGTATGGAGACATTCTATTTTATCGGAACTGATAAGCTGGAGCCGGAACTTACTCGTAGTGCAGCATACTTCAACGGTACATACAGGACCTACCATATCGATGAACAGCGCAAACACACACTCTCTACTGGTTATATCCCGGAATTGATGTACACTCTGGTTGATGATGTAGCACGTTCGCAGGAAGTATATCTGATGGATAGTTCTGAAGAAATCCCTATTACGATTATCGACAGTGACACGCAGCGCGATACTTCGAATGACGGTCTGTTCTCTTTTACTATTACTTATATCCTTTCATCACGCTGTCAGAACCGCCTGAAACTGCTGCCTGACATCTTCGATGATACGTTTGACGATACTTATAATTAATGCTTATGAATGTAATACATATCAAAGATGCTATGAGGTTGCTCGAGTCCGGGCAACCATGCAACCTGAAACTGTGGAAACTCAGTACAGGTGATATCCTCGAGTACAAAGGTGTCGTCTGTGTTGGCTCGCATTGGAGAAAAGGTATTCACCGTGTTCGTCTTCCGGCATCCGGTCTGATTCGTTCCTTTCGTGACATATCGCTTTTCGAGATTAATAATATGACTATATACCTGTAAACTATGGATAAAATAATTCAACAATTTGATGATAACTTCATTCCTGGTGAGATATTCGATATCAGTGTTTCGAATGTAGCCACTGAGATGGCTTCCGTCACTGACAGTTCCCTTGTCTTTGATGAAGACGCGGATATTCAGACTACGCCTGTTCCCGGAAAAAACGGTATGGCATACGTCAATTTTGGAGAGGATAACCAACTTCCTTTTGAAATAATAAAGATGATAGGTGTTGATGAAGTGATGAGTCAGAACAAACTGTTCAACGTTATCACTTGCTATGGTGCCGGACTAAAGTATATGGATGTCGATACAAAAGCCCCGACAACTCATCCTGAGATTAAACGATGGTTGGTGCGAAACAGCCTTCCATTGTTCCAGCTCGAGCAGGCTACAGACATGAAGTATTTCTTCTTCTGTGTGTCGGTAATCATTCTCTCTCAGGACGGACAAAAAATAAACCGCCTGATACACAAAGAAGCCTGTTATTGCCGCTTCGAAAAGGCAAGAAACGGCAAAATCAATCATGTGATTTATGCCAATTTCCGCCAGAACGCTTCTCTCAGCGATAAGGATTACGAAGTTATCCGCTTGCTTGATCCGCGAGATCCTATGGGTGACCTTATGGTTCTGATGGGGCGTGAACCGGGACGTGACGGCCAGACTAAAGTTAGAACTACAGAACGTAAGTTTGCTATCCTTGTACGTTTCCCGACTCCCGGATATCAGTATTACCCGATACCTTACTACACAAGTATTTTCCGTGGCGACTGGTACGATATAAAGAGGCTTATCGGCAAAGGCAAGAAGGCAAAGCTACGCAATCATGCCAGTGTGAAATATCAGGTAGAAGTACACAAGGATTACTGGAGTAACATTTGTGCAGAGGAACATATCACAGACCCGTTGCAGAAAATGGAGCGCATCAAAAAGGAGAAACAGAATATCAAAAATTTCGTTTCCGGAATAGAGAACTCCGGCAAGGTTTGGATAACCGGTTACTACATTGATCCGAACGGACGCGAGGTAAAGATGGTACGTATAAATGTTATTGAAACAGGCAAGGAAGGTGGCGACTGGAGTGAGGATATTCAGGAAGCCAGCAATATCACTTGTTATGGTGACAATATACATCCGAACCTTGTAGGTGCAACTCCGGGCAAAAGTCAGAGTAACAACTCTGGATCTGACAAGCGCGAGCTGTTCACTCTCAAACAAGCACTTGAGATACCTTTCCACGACCTTATGAATATTCCTCATAATATCGTGATTGAGTATAACGGCTGGGGCGAAAAGGTTTATCCTGATGTACCTATGGTTCTGCTTACTACTCTTGACCAGAATACCGATGCAAAGATGAAGACGGCTTCAGATCTTGAAAGTAAATCCTAAAACATATTACCATGGCAATAGTATTTTCACAAGAATTATTCGAAAAGATTTGTTCCTCGGCTACTAATTCAACGGCCGAGGTCTATGATATGATAGCTCCTCACCTCGAGGACACTCTGCAGAGTATTAATGTCGAGCTGCTTGGCACAATGGCAGATAAACTTGATACTGTTCCCGGTCTTGAGCAGGCAGTAACAAAATTAGTCTGTTTGCGCACATACGCAGAACAGATTCCGGAACTTGACCTGGTGCTTACACCTACAGGCTTTGGTATTGTATCAAACCAAAACCTTGCTCCGGCTTCAGCTGATAGAGTCAAGAACTTGTTGCAGAAGGTGACTAATGCGTATGATGATACATACGACAGATGTCTGGAACTGCTTGTCGGTACAGATTGGGCTGATACACCGCAAGCGCGTATTAATATTCCGAATCTGATTTATACCGCAAAGCAGCTGAAGATGTATGTTGATATCCCTTCTTCAGATGTACATCGTTCTAAACTCGTTGAGTTCCGGACAAAGATGTATCATGCTGAAGAAAAACTTATGCAGCGCGTATCGGCAGAGTTCTTTGACCATATACTCGAACAGGCCCGGCACAATGCTTTCACTAAAGAAGAGTCCGCCATGGCAGACTATATGTGTAAGTTCATAGGTTTCTGCATTGCCAAAAACTGGTCTGCAGCAAAGAGTATGCTAGAGCGCATAGAGAATTTTGCAGAGAGCAAAATAGATGCTTTCTACAGCTATAAGGATTCACAGGCTTACAAGGTCAAACATTTTGAGACATACAAGAATGAGCAGGAAGATTCCACATACTTTTTCGGATAGGGTACTTGACTTCAGGTTCCCGACTGCATGGCAGCAGCTCAACCAGGAACAGTTGAGATATGTGTTCTTTGCCATTACCTTGTTCGCTCCGGCAAAGGCTAAGACATACATCTTCATGCGTTTTACGGGCATTCGGATGAAGAAGAAAGTCAAGGATGGTTGGCTGTGTACTTTTCGCATCAGTTGGCGAAAGAAACTCAGATTCATCATGCACGACTGGCAGATCTGTAGCTTTATCCGTCAGCTTGATTTTATTCCTGAGCCGAACGGATATCCGGTCAGACTTGACTGCATAGCCGGACGATATGCTATCGACGCTATGCTGCATGGTCTGACATTCGAAGAATACCTCTGTTGTGAGAACCATTACCAGGGCTATCTTTATTCGCAGGACATTAATCACCTTAAATCCCTGTACGGTTTCCTTTATAGAAAACATCCGGGATTGAAAGGAACCCTGAAGGCATTCTTTGCACGCCCAAAAGAATATGAACTTATGTCGGTTTTCCTATGGTGGGGTAGTATCAAACTGTATTTCTCATCGATGTTTCATCATTTCTTTCAGCCTATCCAAAGCATGGGCGACACTGATCAGCCGGAGATACCCGACTTGATGGGTGCGATGAACGCTCAGATACGTGCCTTGACAGGTGGCGATGTAACTAAAGAAAAAGAAGTTCTGCAGATGGACTGCTGGCGCGCCCTGACAGAACTCGATGCTAAAGCACACGATATTCAGGAACTAAAATCAAGACAGAAAAATGGACGCAATTAATTTCTTTGACGGACACGAATATTTTAAAGATCTGACGGAAAAGAATAAGCTGGCCAAAGCCAATGCTTTCTTTCCGTGTTCCTGCAGTGGAATAAATTCACTCCAGGATGTACTTGAGAATTTCCGCAAGCAGTCTGCTTTCGTCTGTATCGATGATACAAACGATGCATCGACTGAACAGATAGGTGGCGGATGGTTCAAGAAACGCACCTTCACGGTGTTTCTTCTAATCCGATATAAATTCGATGATATGAAAGACCGGGCCGAGAAACTTGATATCTGCAGGCAGATATTCAGACAGTTTCATTCTCGCATGATCCGTGACAAATATCTGTATGAGGATATGGATAAATCATTCCTCAATGTGTCAAGAATTTATGCCCGCGAACTGGGTGAGTATTTCATTTCCGGATGCACAGGGCTGTATTTCATGACGGAGATTTCGGAACCAACAGATTTACGTTATTATGCAGAAGAATGGAATGGCTAAAAGTACAACAAATACAAACAGACCTGCTGCTACTGATGAAGACCGCAAGAAATATCAGGAAGCCTGGGCGGATATGATGATTAAGATATGGCGTGAGAAGATTGAAAGGCTTCACGTCATTAATACTTATTCTCTCCATCAGCAGATTCAGGAGAATGTAATATCATCCTCAGACACGATATCAACCATACAACACAAGTTCCTCGAGTATGGTATATACCAGGATCTTGGTGTCGGTAACGGATATACAGCTGGTAATAAAGGCAACCTAAAGATATTAGACCCTATTTATCGTGAAGAACATAGACTTAATGTTCCTCGTAAAGTAGGTCCGAAGCCTGGTGGATATTATACTTCAGGTAATCCACGAAAACCGCGTGAATGGTTTTCCCGTGCCTACTTCGCGTCCATCATGGTACTGAAGGAACAGATGGCATACATGTACGGTGAAGAGTTTTGCGGTCTGCTTGTGGATAAGATAGAGGAAGCAAACAAGAAACGCAGCACCACACTTCGCTCACGTTTGTATGGCAGCAAGAAACATTAATGTATTGTGTCTTTTTGTAGAATAGCTCGGAAAACTTACTTCGTAAAAAACTCAAAATTATGGCAAAAACTTTTGGCGAATTACAGGCATTAGCCTTACAAATCAGAGATGAAATTCTCGAAAAAAAGAATACTGCTCCACGTGTAGGTGCAGCACTTCTTGACATGATTGATAATACAATTCAGAACATCACGGATATCAATCAAAAACTTAGTGTTTTTGAACATGCTTGCAGTGGTTTTAAAAGAGTGCAATCTGAGTTGCATTTACCTCTTAGTCCTTCTCCGGAAGAGAAAGGGATAGGATATCTGGTCGGGAGACAACTTTATTTGTATGTAGCTAAAGGTGGTAATGCCGTAGGCGGTAGATACTTTAATGTTGGTGAGATTGTAGGACCACCAGGAGAAGTAGGTCCTCAAGGACTAAGAGGTTATGATGGTCAAAAAGGTGATAAAGGTGATGGCTTTCAACCGAATGGATTTATAAACTCAATAGCAGAATTGCCAGGCTCCGGGTATTTGGGTGAAACATATATCGTGGGTAACGCAGAACCTTATCAGGTATATATGTATAATGGTAGTGCTTATATCAATATAGGTAGTCTGAATGAAGTTCGAAAAGGTGTATATGATGGTGGCAGAGCAGATTCTAACTTTGGTGGTACTCAAGGTATTGATTGTGGTAAAGCATAAGGTAATTTATTAAATATATTATTATGGATAGAATACAATTTAGAAGAGACACGTTGCTTAGATGGAGTCAGGTTAATCCTGTATTGCTTGAAGGTGAAGTTGGATATGTTTTAGACGATCCGAATAAGTATAAAATTGGTGATGGTGTTCATGCATGGAACGAACTCCCTCTTAGAGGATTTAATGGTAGTATTGCAGGTTCAGTTGGTGATTCTGAAGATACTGTCATATCACAGAAGTTAGCATCTCAATTGGCATCTACTTACAATGTAAGTTTGAGCTTGCCGGAAAGAGAACATAAATATTATTCTGCATTTTGGAAACGAATAAACAGAGATGCTTCTGCTCCTGAATATTATGTATCTACAACATTTAATGTTGGTGATAAATGTAATATGCCGGATGATAGTGTGTATTCCTACGAAGCTTTAGATGTTGTAACAGGTATCCAGCCTTATACTAAAGCGGTTGATAATAAATATAATCTTTCCGAAGCTATTGCTGCACTCCCAGCGTCCTTAAGAAGATTGGGTATGCATATTTGTTTTATCAACTACGATAACGAGTATGAAATATGGGAAAGCGTCAATACATATTTTACCAGTACATCCGGATGGCAGCAGACTGACGGTAAACATTTCAATAAGAAGTTTTCCGAGCTAGAAAGTCAACAAACAAAAAATTTTGGTGGTAATGTATTAATTAAAAATGTAGTTGCGTATGAAGATAATTACATTAAGATATTAAAAGATAGTATTATTACAAGAATGATTACACCATATTCTGGGAAAGTGTATTTTTATCCTATAGATAATCCGAGTGTTCCATTCTTGGTTTTTTCAAAAGACTCTATTTTCCCTATTACGGTAGATAAAGATGTATATAAAATTAGAGGCGATATTAGCGGTGAAGATATTAATTTAGAATTAATCGGTGTCGTAGATAATCAATTAAAAGAATTAGACGACAAATCGAAAAATATTGAGTTGGCAAATTTATTGCCAAAACCTTTTGTATCTTCATATAAGTATATGACTAATAATACTGTTGGATATATTGAAGAGAATAATAATGAGAGAATTGAAGCTGTTAAGTTTCAAGCAAGTAATATTGCTGGAAGTAATGCTTTTATTGAGATCTCAAATTTATCACTGCATGAACTTCTGAATGGTGATTATTATGCGCATATATTAGTAAAATCTTCGTTACAAAACTCTCTAAGATTTATAGTCTTTACAAATGATAGCACTTATTATGAAATAAGCAAAGAATTGCAAGCTAATGTATGGACAAAAATAGTTCTTCCAATAAAAATAGATAGCAATAGTTCTAAATTATATTTTAGATATGATGTAACTAATAATTGTGAATTAAGTTTAGCAAAGCCTGGTCTTACAAAATTAAATACAGATAATTATTATATAAGAGATTATTATGCAGATTGTGAAGCTATATCTAAATTGAATCTTAAAGAATGGGATAAAGGTGGAAACTTATATCATGGCATAGAAGTTATAGGAAAGTATTTAGATGTCAATGGTGCAGAAGTTGAAAACGAAGATTGGGGTATAAGTTATCCAATTGTAGTTGAACAAAATAATTTTTACACAGTTAGCAATGACCATAATATAATTGGCTATGATAGAGATAATAATATAAGTTTTGTGCATACAACAGAAAATATATTCAACAAACAAACTATTTTCATTCCGTATGGAGTAGCTTACATTAAAACAAATATTAGAATTGATTTTGTTGACACTTATGCAATTAATAAGGGTGAAGATATTTCAGATAATGAAAATTACATTATTAACGGTCGTCAGATTAAAGACAATAGTATTGAAAAGTCAAAGTTAAAAGATTTTAAAACAGAAATAGAAGTTGGTTCTATAACAAAAGATATGCTATCTATAGCCTTGTTATCATATTTATCAGATGGTAATAATCTTAAAGATGATAGTATATCTTTAAATAAATTATCTGAAGCTATCATTAATCATCTTACAAATGGAGATAATATTCAAGACAGAACAATCAATACTGACAAATTATCAGAAGAAGTTCTTCAGCTAATACAAGCATCGGGTGGTGGAAGTATTACTAATAATGCTGATGGTAACACAATTAAAGTTGATAATCTAAACCGTTTATATGTTGATTTTGAGAGTATAGGTATATTTATTAGTAAAGAAGGTTGGACTACGCAAGATGTTTTTGAAAAGATTTCAAGTTATGCAGGTAAAGCACTACTTGTATTAGATAAAGATATTGTTATTCATAATAGTTATACAACTATGCCAGATAATTTATATAAAGTAATAGGTCATGGTGGTAAAATTATACCTTATGGAACTGTTGCTGATTATAGATATTTAACTTTTCCCGATGGTTGTATATTTGAATGTGGCAAATATCAGATGTTCGATAAATGGGTTATTTTATTAGCTAAAAATGATGGATTTTTACAAGGCACAGCATTAACAGATTGGTGGGGAGTAGAAAAAGATGGAGTTACGGATTGTACTGTATCAATGAGTGCTTTTATGGCTTCAGCGTTCAAAAATGTTAGATTTACTTCTGGCGTATATCAATCGTACCCAAGTAATGCTTATGACAATAGAAATATTTATCTTGATAAAGACGTAATAATAGATGGTGTATTTCATATTGCCTATGGTGATTATAATGAAAAAACATATTGTAAAAATGTCAATGTATATGGCGACGTTGTTTCTACATTAAGAGTTGGTGGAGCTATGATTGATGGTTTGAATATCCACGATAGTATTCATATTCTTGCAAGAAACAGCCAATATGTTAATCAGACTAAAGAGGGTGGATGCAAAGGTGTTCATTTTAATTATAGCAACAAAAATATCTATATTAATAAGATAATAGTTGATGAAATCATTCCTTTAAAGAGCAATGATATTACTATTATTTCTTATGGTCTTGGATTGGATTGCCCTGAAGATTATGAAAAAATTCAGAATATAAAAGTAAATGAATTATATGTAGGTAAAAATTCCTCAGAGTTTTTTGATTTAATGATTGATGCAACTTGCTCAAATGTAAGTGTGGGGTATGTACAGTGTAAAGGTGGTGATACGCAAAGAAGTTCTCTTTATATAAATAAAGGAGATGATATACGAATAGGTAGCTATAATACATCAACTACTAAAAAGGCTGTAGAAATTATTTCATCTTCTAATATTAGTATTAATAAAATAATAGGAGTTAGTAATAGTAATCAGGGAGATGGATTAAGTGTAATTGGCAGTGAGGATATTGATATATTTTGCCTTAGAACAAGTAACTATGATAAAGCAATAGATATACAATCATCAAAGAGATTATTTATTGCTAATCATACGTCAATTAATGATACTATTAAAGTTAATAATACTGATGGTAGTACATATAATATCAGCAATTCATTTGTAGAATAGGTTGGTAAACTTAACACTAAATCATTAATATATTATTCAAAGCCCAGGCATCAGCTGGGGCTTTGTCTTTTTAGCCTTTTATGTCTCTTGATATTTTTGAAATAAAAAAATAGCATGAGACATTTTCGTACAGTATTTATCATTTCTCTTCCTGTAAATGCTATACTCAATTTCTGTAGTGTTTACATTTTTTCGGACTGGGAGTTTGTCCGATATCTTGTTGTCGCAATGGTTCTTGATACTGCTTTGGGTTTCATTATCCATTGGCGAAACAAGGATCTGTCAAGTAAGGCATACGGTATGATAGCTAAGAAACTCATAACGTATTCTGCAGCACTCATTCTCAGTAACATCGTAACAAATTTCACTATTCACGGTGAAAGGGTTGGTACGCTCGAATGGTTTGGCACATTCGTATGCACTATGCTGATGGTGCGTGAAACACTTTCCATCATAGAGAATATCGAAGAAATATCTCCGGGTACATTCCCAAAAGCTATTATTAAAAGGTTGAAGCTTTTTGATTCTGAAACAGGAGAAAGAATCCACAAAAATAAAAAGTAGTATGAACAAGAAATTACCACGTGGCCTCAGAAACAACAATCCGGGCAATATCAGGAACAGCCAGAGAACAGACTGGCAGGGTGAAGTAGATGAATCAGTAAAGAATGACAATTCATTCGAAGAGTTTGAAACGATTGCTTATGGTTACAGAGCTTTAATCAAGCTGCTGCAGAACTACCGTAAAATTCATGGTTGCCAGACGATAGCGGATTTTATAAATCGTTGGGCACCGGAAACAGAAAACAACACATCTGGTTACATCAAAAGAGTATGTACAGAGATGCAGGTTCCTTCAACCTTTGTTCCGGACGTTGATGATAAATATACTATGTGTGCTTTTGCTGCTGCCATTTCTCAGGTAGAAAATGGCGTTCCGGCTGTAATGTCAGATGTTGAATCGGGATGGCAATTATTATGAGAGCTTTCATATATATATTCTTGACGTTTATTGGTTGTTCAGTGTTTCTCGGTTGCAAGACCGGGAAGCACCTTACATCTACAGACTGTCATACACAGATCATCGTGCATGATAAGTTGATTCCTGTGTTCAGACCTTCCGACTCAGCATCTATAAGAGCATTGCTCGAGTGTGACTCAAACGGCAGAGTATTGTTGTCATGGTTCGACATGGCTCAGTCTGAAAATGCAAAACTAAGATTCCAGTTGGATTCAATGGGCAATCTTCTTGCTGACTTCAAAGTTCCTTCAGATACAGTATATATTCAAGGCAAAGACAGTACGATTATTAAAGCTGAAGTTAAATATATTGAAGTTGAACGCAAAAGAAATGCCTGGGAGAAGTTTTGTATAGGTTTCACTATAATTGCGTTACTCTCAATTATAGCGTTTGTCATCCTAAAATTACGTTCAATAATTAAATTCTAAGATATGGCTATTAACGAAACGGCTACCGTCGAGGTTAAGGTGAATGGTGAAGAAGCCAAACAGGAACTCAAAAGTCTTGAAAGCATAGCTTCAGGACTTAAAAAAGAGTTGGCTGAAGCCTATAATGCTGGTGATAAATCCAAAATTAAGCAGGTGACTTCCGAACTTCGCAAGACTGAAGCCCAGATAAAGACACTCAAAAAAGATACTACAGCCTTGACCGAGGTTATGAATAATCTCGACAAGGCGACACCTAAAGAACTTCGTGCTACGCTGACAGCTATCAACAAGCAGCTGAACAGTGGATACATAAAGAGAGGTTCTGCAGAGTGGAAGATGTACCAGCAACAGGCCAAACTTGTTACTGCTGAACTGCAGAAAATCAAGATGGAAACCATGGAGACAACTTCATGGCTTGAACGCATGAACAATGGTATCACCAAATGGGGCGGTATGATTGCGACTGGTGCTGCAGCATTGACCGGTGTGTCGTTTACGATTAATAAGTTACGCAGTAACCGTGATGATAAGGAAGAAGCACAGGCAGAACTGAAAGCTCTGACCGGTCTTGATGACGATTCTATCCAGTGGCTGACTCGTCAGGCTGAGATTCTTTCTACTTCAATGGAAGAGTCCGGCCTTCGTATCCGCCAGTCATCAGACGAAATCCTTCAGGCGTATATGCTTATAGGTTCAAAGAAGCCGGAACTTCTTGGTAATAAAGAGGCTCTTAATGCAGTAACAGTTGAAGCCATGCGATTGGCTGCAGCTGCAAAAATTGACCTGAAAGATGCTGTTACAGCGACTACCATTTCACTGAATATGTATGGTGAGTCTGCTGATCAGGCGGCCAAGTACGTGAATGTACTTGCCGCTGGTTCAAAAGAGGGTGCTGCAGATGTTTCTGCACAGGCGGCAACAATCAAAAATGCAGGTGTGGCTGCAGCTTCAGCAGGTGTGAGTATTGAGCAGCTTCAGGGAACCATTCAGACTCTTGCAGAAAAAGGTGTGGAAGCAGAGGTTGCTGGTACTGCTTTGCGAAAATTCTTCCTGGTACTGCAAACAGGTCCTGATGAAACAAATCCTAAAGTTGTCGGGCTCCAGACTGCACTCGAGAACCTGAATAAAAAGGGTATGACTGCAGGTGACATACAGAAGATGTTCGGTGAAGAAGCCTATACTGCAGCATCCATCTTGATACAGAATGTTGATGCTGTAGATAGATATACTCAGGCGGTTACAAATACTAACATCGCAGTAGAACAGGCTGCTATCAACTCAGATACAAACCGGGCAAAACTTGAACAGCAGAAAAACGCATTAAAGGAAGCCGGCAATGAATTGATTGAAAGGTTGAATCCTTCTTTGATGACATTAACTAGCCTGACCAACAAAATCATTACGGCATTGCCCAAAGTGATTGATTGGTTCATAGAATATAAGGATGTTGTAATTTCTACTGTAGCTGGAATATCAGCATATACTGTTGCCATCAAGGCTTCCTCTATTGCCACAAAATTATATGATACCTGGACTAAAATTGCGACCGTATCTACAACAGGTTTCAATACAGTTCTAAAAGCTAATCCGTTTGGTTTGGTATTGGCCGGACTTACTGCTTTGGCTACTTATATTATGACAAAGGTTGTTCCGGCTACTGATGCTGCAGCTAAATCACAGGGTAATTATAATGAGGAACTCAAACAGGCTGAGGATGCTCTTAAGCGTTTTGAGGATATTAACAGCAGATACAGCAATATCAATAAACTCAATGATCGCCAGAAACAGAATCTGAAGAATGATGCAAAAGCAGAGCTTGAAATCATTGAGGATAAAATTACCAAGGAAGAAATCGCTTATCAGAAACAATATGAAGCTGAAAAGAAACGTGTCATGGATCGTAAGGATATCAACGAAACGACACGCGGTGTTCTGTTGAGTGCAGTTGATAATGAGTTCAAAGAAACTATTGAACGTATTAATCAACTTAAGGTTCAAAAGGATAAGCTTCAGGCAATGGTTGATGAAATTCCAGATATTGTTACACCAGACCCTGTTGTTCCAGGCAATGGCGGTACTGAAGGAACTGATACAGACAAACCTTCTGCAGTAGAAATTGCAACCAAAGCAGAAACCGAAAGATATTATGAAGAGTTATCCCAGCTCAAAAAGTCTTATCTCAATTCAGACACAATGACGCAGAAAGATTACCAGGCATTGTCTGAAGACCTCGAACGTCAGCATCTCGAGAAGATGCTTGAGATTGTTGGACTGGAGCCTGAGAAGCGAAGACAGATTCAGGATAAACTGCTCGAGATGCAGATTCAATATAAGGAACAGTGTAAACAACTTGATGAACAGGAGAAAGAAGAAAACTCAGAACTTGCCTTCACAAGGCTTGAGAAAGAAGCGCAACTTAAGCTTGATGCTGCAGCGCAAAATCATTATGCTGGTCTGTCATCAGAGAGAGAGTATCATCAGCAGCTGCTCGATATTCAAAATGAATATTATAATCAGGTTCTTTCTTCTACAGAGATATCTGAAGATAAGAAAGCTGAAATCATGGATAGAATCCAGAGATATAGTCTTGAAAAATCACGTAGAAATTATGAGGAGAATCAGGCTAAAATAAGAGAGCAGCTTTCATTCGCACAAGGCATAGGACAACAGTTTGGTGAAGCCTTTGCAGAGATGCTTACAGATTCTGAGGCTTCGCTAGGAGACTTCATGAAAGCTACATTAGATATTATTTTAGATAGCTTGCAGAAGATGATGATTGCTTATATTGTGGAAACCCAGATGAAGAATATTGCATCCCTTGGTTTTATTGGTCTTGCTAAAGCTGCAGCGGAGATAGCCTTGATTACTGCAGCATTCGAAACAGCCAAAGCTGCAATCAATGGATTCGAAGAGGGCGGTTATACCGGTTACGGCAAGCACGATGAACCTAAAGGTATCGTACATGCCGGAGAGTTCGTTGCCAACCGCTATGCAGTCAGCAACCCTTCTGTTCGCCCGGTCCTTGACTTGATTGACCGCGCGCAAAAGAATAACACCATTGGCAGCTTGACTGCCAAAGATGTTTCGGCTGTTCTTTCCGGTGTTAGCTCGACAACAAACAATACCTATTATCAGCAGACTGCACCTGTAGATAACGGTATGTCCGCTGTCATGTTCGAGGCTGTAAAAGTTATGGGTGCGCTTAACAAGCGACTTAACGAACCGATATATACTTATACCAAGGCTACAGGCAAAATGGGTATCAACGAAGCCCAGGATCTTGTAACTAAAATGAAGAATAACGCATCAAGGAGAATACGATTATGACACGATTATTCATAGATGGCCAGGAAGTAGTTCTTCCGGAACAGTTCGAGCTTGAGCTGATAACGGAGAATCCTTATTTCACCAGGAATGGAGAATATACCTATGATATAGATATAGATCTTCGAGTCCCTCAGAACAGACAGATTTATAAAAATATACAGCGTTCTGATGTCACTACAAAGATTAATAACCGCACAGCTGTTATTACCGCAGGTACTTTTGAATTGATTCATGGTATCGAAGTAGTTCTTTCTGTTGATAATTACACAGCTAAAATTCAGATTGTGGCCGGTAATTCCCTGCTCAACTACAATGGAGAACAGCGCATAAGGGAGATTGAAATAGACAGTGTGAATTACAATGATGATGAAGCTGTTCAGTCATTGTATGGTACATCTAAAACTCATCATGCTGTTTATACACCTGTAGTAGCTTACAAGACATACTATAATAACTATATTAATGGCTTGGATCTGAGAAATAATGCACCGGTATTTAATCATAAAACAAGCATGATTCCTCAATATTACCTTTTGTACATCCTTGAAAATATTATCGAGAAACTAGGTTTTGTTAAAGGTAGAGATTATATTGAGGATTATTTTTGGCAACATGTATTTATAGTTAATACTCGCCCAGAATTAAAACCGCAAGAAATACTTCCGGATTGGACTGTTAATGAGTTTTTTGATGAAATCGAAAAATACCTTCATTGCATTATAGTAGTAGATAAGTTTACCGGTATCTATAATATATACAAGCGGTCATCTTATTTTGATTTTTCAAGCATCATATATATAGATGATGTGCTTGATGATAATATTGAAAAAGTTTATGATCCTGATGTAGATTATGCTTATAACTATGATGCTATATCTTATGACTTTCCTAGCAAGGATATTTATAAGTATTTTCGTCTTGACGAAAATGTAAAACCTCTTTCTACTATTGTCAATGTCAACTCTAGTGAGAATGTTGATCCGGCTAATTATCAGACTTATTACGATAATCCAGATCTTATTCATTCTGAAAAATATGGTATAGATTATGCTATGGTTAAATTAATCAATTATGATACGACACAACAAGAATACTTGACGTTACGAGTCGTTGATAGATTTGCCGATGGTGGTAACAAGGATATTGAAAACAAAACTACTTTCAAAATTGTGCCTTCTGATATTGGCAGAGTTGAGATATGGAACTATGATGGAATGGATGCTACATGTCCAGCTGTAAAAAGTATTACTGATATAAACCAGTCTGAAGAGAAAGTAGGCATTACAGATTTGATAAACGGTAATGCAAAGATTGAAAGCTATGTCCCAGATAGGATATATATCGGTATATATTATGGAATGCAGAAAGTGACTGTTATGAAAAATGCTGAATATCAATTATCAGAAGATTTTTTTCCATGTTCGTATGTAGATCATTATTTTATTGATGAATATAATCCGACACAACAGGTTAAGCCAACTCATGTTAATATGAATTATACATTGTCATTTAGTGGTGATACAGGTTTGATGTCATATTATCAGAATGACGAGAAAATTGATACTTCAATAGAATATAGCTTTAAGTTTATAACAAATAAAACTTATGACTTACGACAGATCTTTGTAATACGGAACAAAAAATATTTCTGCAAAGAAATACGATATACTATAACTCCAAAGGGACTGGATAAGGTAGCTGAAGGCGTTTTCTATCTTGTTGAATAATATTCTCATATCGGTTGTTTCGTGGTACTCCGTTGTGAAACGCAGTACCACCTTTTTTCAGAACTCGCCTTCGAAATGCTTTGTTTCTTCATGAACAGTCATGTTGGTACCTTTAAGATATTTATTTGTAGTTGATACGTCAGCATGGCGAGCCTGGTCACGTGCGATGACGATACCTTCAGCATTTGCCAGATCACGTATTCCGGAATCTTTCAGAGAATAGAATTGGTAAGAATCTGGGAATTTCAGTTTTTCACGTACCTTGTTAAAGTAATTCCTATAGACTTTAGTCGTAACCTTTTCCTTGGATGGCTTGAACCCTTTCCCGAACAGATAATAATCACCAGGATTCTTGAAGATATCAAGGTCAAGCATTGTCTTAATGAGCTTGTCATTAAGGCCTACCATTCCATCCTTGCGGTTCTTGCTTATGCTCGATGCAATGAATACCTTCTGTTCCTTCAGATAGATATCAGAAAGTTTTATGTTGGTTATTTCGTCAGGTCGTATGAAGGTATAATATGCAAATTGGCATAAGAACAGGAAGTGTGGATTCTCTTTCTTGAGATATTTCTTCAGCCTCTGTATATCTGCAGACGATAGGGCAGAGCGTTTCTTCTCATCTTCCTGCAGCATACGGATATTCTCGACCGGATTCTTTACCAGGTACTGCTTTTCCATCATCCAGTTACATACTGAAGAAAGCCATGTACGATAGTTATTCCTGGTTCTGGCTGATGAATCACGGTCTAACAGCACATAGTCAAGAAAGTCTGAAATGAAAGACTGGTCTATCTGATAGGCATAGACTATTGCCGGAATACGTTTGGATGTATATTCTTCGAACACCCTCAGACGTTTCTCATAATCCTTGATGGTGTTCTCTTTGATTGTTCCTGCAGCATACAACTTTTCTAGATATATATGATACCTGCGCATAATATCTATATACGGTGTGTACTGTCTGGAGTTCTCTACATCAGCCCACGGGTTCCAGCCGGAACGGAGCTTAATATTAAGGTTTGTGATGATTTCGTTTGCACGACGACGACGGTCGGTAACTTTAGGTATTCCATCAAGCATATACTTCTTTCTTTTCATTTTTTGCTCGACAGGATCGTATGACTTGAAGTCAATATACCATGTTTTACCAGTGTGAAGTTTTGGTTCAGTGTACGAAATAATGCTAAAAATCGATGCGCTTTTCTTTCTTGATGAAAACATTTTTTTATTACGTTTTTCGAGTTCGAAAGCGTAATACGGTTTGACATTCAGAAAATTTGTGTCCGACATTTGTCCGACCTCTAAAACAGCAAAAGCTGTAACTTTCAGAGTTACAGCTTTTTACTTCTGCACGGGAAGAGAGGCTCGAACTCCCGACACTCGGTTTTGGAGACCGATGCTCTACCAACTGAGCTATTCCCGTGTTTGCGGTTGCAAAGGTAGTACTTTTTTTTATATTGACAAGTCTTTCCTGTAATAAAAAGAGTATTTATTTTGCATTAAATGTCTAAGTCATTGAATGCCTGACGATAGAGTTCTGCTTTTTTTTCTAACTTTAGTGGGTATGCCCTGCTTGACGACGGCATTCTGTATAATGAAAGCGTTCTGTCATGGAAGGATATTTCTGTTTTGTCGCCTATTGCCGGTTGTTTGACGGAGAAATATTCGCATATAATATCAGTTGCTTTCTGACCTGTTGTGATTATGGCTTTGCACTCAGGCAATTGTTTTAAAAGAATTTCAATGTTTGTTGCTTCTACTACTTCTAAAAATTTATCCGAGGCATTGTCCTGAAGTCTTATTACTGCTGTGGCTGTGTCGTATAAGGCAATTCCTTTTTCTTTTAGGAATGTTTCAAGTCTTTCTTTGTCGAATGCTTTTTTGTTTTCTGTAAGGAAATGTTCTTTATCGTTGAAGAATATGTATCCGAATATTCTCCACATGTCATTCTGCAGGTTAGGGTAGAAGAAGTCCATGCTCCATCTTTTTCGTTGTGGAGGAAAACTTCCTAACATAAGTAATGATGCTTTGGGTGGAAGGAAAGGTTCTAAAGGATGCTGTTCGATGTCTTTGGGAGCATTCATAATTATGGCGTAATATTAAGGCGGGGCTGATACTGTATGATATATCTGCTCCGCCTATTATTTTTCTGTGTGGTTTATGCTTTTGGTTTTGGCTCTTTTTTTGCCAAAAGTACGATGTTATATACGTAATCGGTCATCCATTCTTGTGAATATCCTAATGCATGTTTGTATTGGCGGATATTATTACAAGTTTTTCTTACTCCGTCGTCTTTCCAGTCTGTTTTTGTAAGTATATCGTTAATGGCTTTTTCAGTCATGTTGCGAAGCATTTTTTTCAGAAGGCTTGGCATACGGAATTTCCATTGCATCAAGTTTCCTATTACCATCATAAGATCCTGGCTGAATCCCTGGAACATAAAGAGATATGATTTGATGTCGTTCACATTCTTGCAGTTTTTCTTTACTGAAGCATCTATTTCCTTAAAGAAACTGTCGTTCAGTCCATAAATGTCAATAAGCATTTTCTTGCAACGTGATTTTTCTGCAATACCAAGTTTATTGTTTTGTGTAGGTACTTTAAGTGTACGCTTGAAAACAGCAAGGTCAGGCAAGAAGTTTATATTGCTTATACCCATTTGCGCAGCCATTACAGCTTGATAGTAAACTCGGATAAGTGTCATGAAATCTTCCATTCCACCAACTCTTATAGCTTCTTCCGGATTTTCGGCGTTTTTCTTTCCGAATAGTTTTGAAAATATACTCATAGTTTATTTTTATAAAATTAGTTTTACGGCGCAAAGATAATAAAATGTTACCAACAACTGATATCTTCTTTGATGTCTTTCATCTTATCTTTAGAAAAGACAGGGCTTTTTATTCCGCTTTTCTTTTGGCGCAGATAGTCGTCAAGCAGTCTGAATGCATATTTGCCTAACATAATGATTGCTATCAGATTACATATAGCCATTAATGCCATCGTTATATCGGCAAGGTTCCATACTAATTTTAAGCTTGCAATGGAACCGAAAAATACCATACCGCCTACTAATATCCTGTATATATGTATAACGGCTTTTCGTTTTGTTATGAATCGTATGTTGGTTTCACCATAATAATAGTTACCAAGTATGCTGCTGTATGCAAAGAATAATATGGCAACAGCTATATATGTACTTCCGATATTACCTATCTGACTATTCAATGCTGCTTGTGTGAGTTGTATTCCATCAAGTCCGCTATTTAAATTTTTACCACTGAATAGTATTATAAATGCTGTACATGTACATATCAGTAAGGTGTCAGTGAATACTCCAAGAGCCTGAATGAATCCTTGTTTGGCAGGATGTGTTACGTGAGCTGTTGCTGCTGCATTAGGAGCAGAGCCCATGCCGGCCTCATTACTGAACAACCCTCTTTTTATACCTTGCATTAATGCTGCGCCAATTCCTCCTCCGACAGCCTGCTCCAAACCAAATGCACTTTTTATTATTAGACCAAAAATTTCTGGAAGATGTGTTATGTTACTTATTACTATAAATAATGCAAGTAAAATATAACCTAAAGCCATAATGGGTACAAGAATGCTGCTGACATTGGCTATCCAGTGTACACCACCGAATATTATGATTATAGTGAGTAATGTTATGCCGATTCCCATATATATAGGGGGGATATTGAATGCGCTGTCGAAAGCCGCACAGATTGTGTTGCTTTGTACAGAGTTGAATGCAAAACCAAATGTGATGGTAATGAGTATCGCAAAGATAATTCCCATCCAACGTTTCTTCAGCCCTTTTTCCATGTAATAAGCAGGACCACCGATATAAGAATGTTTACTCTTAACCTTGAATAATTGTGCTAATGTTGATTCTACAAAGGCACTGCTTGCACCTAAAAGTGCTATTATCCACATCCAGAAAACAGCTCCCGGACCTCCTACTGTTATAGCCGTGGCAACTCCGGCAAGATTACCTGTTCCTACACGGCTTGCTAAAGATATCGTGAAAGCCTGAAATGAAGATATGTGCTTTTCGTGACCGTCAATTTTGGCTGTTGAGTCGCCGAGTAGCCTTACCATTTCGCCTATCATTCTGAACTGTACAAACTTTGTCTTGAAGCTGAACCATAAGGCGCATCCCAATAACATTGCTACCAGTATGTAGGTCCAAAGTATATAATTAGCTTGATTTATAAATTCTGTAAAGATGTCCATTCTTGAGTACTTATTATATGCTTTTTATTTTGTAGTTTCTTCTTTAAGTCTGAAATAAAATGTATGTTCTCTGAATATTTGTTCCACTAAATCAAAACGTATGAAATCGGCTAATAATCTGCTTGTTGTGATGCGTGGAATTTTTGAGAGTCTGCTGCATTGGTTCAATGTGAGCTCTTTACTTTTGGAGAGAATATCAAGAAGATGTTTCTCTCGTTCAGAGTATGTTACAAATACTTTTTCGTCCTGCTTGTTATGTTTCCATCTGTTTAAGAAAACAGTATCGGCTAAGATGTTTTCATCTTTTATTCTAACGTATGCCCATGCTTTATTGTTTTCATCGATTGCACAAACAGGTTTATTTTTGCATTCTTCTATACTGACTTCTAAAATGTCTTTACCTTGAACTCTGAATATTTTGTTGGATATATTGACTTGCGGTATGCAATACATTTTTGCGGCAGCTTCTATCATGTATATTTCTTCTTCGGAACGTACACCTGCAATTTTACCATTGTCCTTTACACCAACCAGTAATCTTCCGCCTTCTGTGTTTGAGAAAGCGGATATACTTTTGGCTATTTTCCTTGCATCCGAAATAGCGAATTTAAAATCCTGATGGATATGTTCTCCTTCGTCAATGAGTTTCTGGATATAGTATTCGTCTGTAGGGAGCATAGTCTGTTTAGTTCTGTGTTTATGTTTGATGAATGAATTGTCGTTTTAATATTCACACGTTTTATGTGTCATTATATCAAGCACTACCTTATCGGTTTCGTTCATTCCTACAGATCCTATTCTCGTAAGGTTTCTTATGCTTAAATCTACATTGTCCTCTATTATTCCTTCAACGGAAGTCACACATTTTTCTTCCATAGCCATTATGGCAGAGAATACTGCTGTTGAGACTCCACTTGTCACTTTAAGCGCGCAACTTGGTTTTGCACCGTCACAAATCATTCCTGTCAGATTGGCAATCATGTTTTGTACCGCATATACAATTTGTTTGTATTTACCACCCATCAGATAAGTTATACCGCAACTGCTTCCTGTAGCTGCGACTACACATCCGCATAAAGCAGAAAGACGTCCAAGGCTTTGTTTTATATATATAACTGAAAGATGGCTAAGTGTAAGTGCTCGTATAAGTTCTTCTTCTGATTTGTTGTTGTCTTCAGCATAAACTACGACTGGAAGTGTAGCGGCGATACCTTGATTACCACTTCCGGAATTGCTCATGACAGGAATCATGGCTCCAGCCATACGTGTGTCACATGCTGCCGAGGTATAAGACAATATATGGGTGAATGTATTATTTCCCATAATATCTTTTTCATTCTTGCATTCCATCAATGTCTTTCCAAGTTCATGTCCGTAGTGTCCTTTTAGAGAGCGTTCCGCAGCTTGTTTATTCAATCGTTTTGATTCGAGAATGAAACGTATTTCGTCAATTGGAGCCGTTGTGGCAAATTCATAAACCTTGTAAAGGTTAAGGTTTAATTCTTCATCTTTTACATCACTATCGCCGGAAATATTTTCGTTCAGAAGTATATTATCGTTCTTGCTTATATATACGAAATGGGTATGACCACCGCTTATTATGGCAGTAGCTTCGTTATTGTCGGTAGAACATTTTACTTCAATGTAAAGTTTTTCTTCAATACCATATTTCAGACTGATGTCTATAGCCTGTGAATCTATCATTTTTTTGCCTTCTTCAACTGCTTCAGGTGTACAGTCTTTCAATACTTCTAATTGGTATTCGGATTTACCAATTAATGCTCCTAAAGCTATAGCTATCGGGAGCCCAATCATACCAGTGCCCGGGATACCTACACCCATTGCATTTTTTAGTATGTTGGCACTTAGAAGTACTGATATTTTCTTAGGCTTTTCTCCTAATGTTTCTGTTGCTTTAGCCACACAAAGTGCAACTGCAATAGGTTCAGTACAACCTATTGCAGGAACAACTTCTCTTTTTATAAGGGCTATTATTTGCTCTCTTTCTGATTTGGAAATCATATTTCTGATTCTTTATTTTTTGTAATTCCTTAATCCGGTTTCAAGGAAGTCTATGTATAGATTTATATCTTCGTCGTATGAATATGACTTGTTTAGCGGCATACCGTCATTATCCACTAAAACATAGAAAGGTTGCGCGTTTGCTCCGAATTTTGAACGTTGAAGATAACTCCATTTATCCCCTACAGTACGCAATGTACGTTCTTTCCCATTTTCGGTAACGGTGATTGGGGTTGTTAACTTAGTCTTGTCGTCAACGTATAGTGTTATCAGAACATAATCTTCAGTCAAAAGTTTACTTACTTTCTGGTCTGTCCATACGGCTAATTCCATTTTTCTGCAGTTCACACAACCATAACCTGTAAAGTCTATCATTACTGGTTTTTTGTTCATCCGCGCATATTCCATTCCTGCGTCGTAATCTGTAAACTTGGCATGTACTTCGTTTTTGTACAGGTTGAAATCTTGTGTTTGCATTGGTGGAGCAAATGCGCTTACTGCTTTAAGAGGTGCTCCCCAAAGTCCGGGAATCATATATACTGCAAATGCTAATGAAACAAGTGCCATGAAGAATCTCGGTACGCTGACTTTTTGGTTATCATCGTCATGTGGAAATTTGATTTTGCCCAAAAGATACATACCTAACAGTCCGAAGATTACTATCCAAAGTGCAAGGAATGTTTCTCTGTCAAGTATTCTCCATCCGTAGGCAAGATCTGCAACAGAGAGAAATTTCAAGGCGAAAGCCAGTTCAAGAAAACCTAATGTTACTTTTATCACATTCATCCATCCGCCGGATTTAGGCATTGATTTAAGCCATGACGGGAAGAGTGCGAACAGGGTGAAAGGCAACGCCAGGGCAATGGCAAAACCGAGCATTCCGATAGCCGGTGCAACAACGCTACCTGTAGTTGAAACTTCCACCAACAAGAAACCTATTATAGGACCGGTACATGAAAATGACACGAGTGAGAGTGTGAACGCCATAAGAAATATGCTTAACAAACCTGTAGTCTGTTCAGCCTTGCTGTCAACAGCGTTACTCCATTTTGATGGGAGCGTTATTTCGAATGCTCCGAAGAAAGATGCCGCAAAAATGAGAAGCATCAAGCAAAACAGAATGTTAAATATTGCATTTGTTGATAATGCGTTAAGTGCGCTTGCTCCGAATATAAGTGTTATTGCAAGTCCGAGTGTCAGGTAGATTACCACTATTGAGGCACCGTACGTCCATGCATCACGGATACCTTTTTTCTTGTCCTTTGTACGTTTTAGGAAGAAACTTACTGTCATTGGAATTATAGGCCATACACAAGGTGTAAACAAGGCAAGAAGACCTCCTGCAAGTCCTGTAAGAAATATGTAAATCCAGGACATGGATTCTTTGCCGGCATGTTCGCCAAAACTGTTAAGTTCGCTGATGACGGGTTTCCAATAGTCTGTCTTTTCAGCAGAGCCTATTTTTAAAGGCGTAAGGTTTAATTTGCCATTCGTTTCTGTTTCATTTATATTTTCGTCTTTACTTTCATTATTAGAAACGGCATTGTTTATAGTTCCATTAAAATTAAAATCTACACTGGTAGGAGGTAGGCAATTTTCATCGTTACATGCACCATATTCCAAATAGCCTTTTATGAGGTAATTTTTATCAGTGATTTTTACCTTCTGTATGAAAGTAGCTTTGTCTTTAAAGTATCTTACCCTCATACCGAAAATAGGGTCCATTTCATCTATTTCATTTCCAATAGGAGTCAGTTTCCCAATAATTTCAGCTCCCTCAATTTTGTCAATATTGAATGTGGCGGAAATCGGACCTCCTTCTCCAAGTTCAGTAGAATAAACATGCCATCCATTGTCTATTTTGGCATTAAAAATTATTTCAGCTTCCGTATCCGTATTTTGTTTCCATTCAGTATTGAATTTTATAGGCTCTTGTATTTGAGCAATAATCGGTAAATTTAATAGAACTGACAATAGCCAGTAGAACAATAGTCTTTTTGTCATGTGTTACATTAAAATTAATGGTTTATAATAGTACCGCAAAGATACTCATTTTTATATGATTTTTTATGTCTTTACAGTTCTTACTGAACTTTTTTTGATAAAAAGATAAATTATTTCTTGTAAAAGTTTGCATATTCAGAAAAAAACAATACCTTTGCATCGCTTTTGAGAAATAAAGCACTCTTAAAGGAGTTTTGGAGAGGTGGCAGAGTGGTCGATTGCGGCGGTCTTGAAAACCGTTGTACTGCGAGGTACCCGGGGTTCGAATCCCTGTCTCTCCGCAATAAAGGGTGTAAATCAAGCATTTGCGAGATTTACACCCTTTTTTACACCCAGAAAATGAAGAGTTGCAACTTTTCTGAAAGATTTTGTGTTTTTTGTCTATTCCTCATCCGTTTTAACAGATATTCCAACCATGATAGTTGTAGTATCCGTATTATTCCAAATAGAATGAGGAATACCTCCTTCTACAAGAAATGATTCATTAGAATTCAGTATTTTCTCTTTCTCATTCATTATTATTTTTGCTTGCCCTTGAATGACAATAAATAAATGAGAATGTTTGTGGGTGTGCAATTCTATTGGTCCACCGCCATTAGGTTCTAAATAAGCAATAGCTCCATCTATAATTTTACCGCAATCTCCAAATAATTTCTTTGCTACAAATTTGACATGATTTGGAGGAGTTATAAAATCTTTCATAATAATCAATCGTTATAGTCGTTTAATTAACTGCCATGATAATACATCTACAAAATTACAAAAAATACCATTCACTTGTCTATAATGAACAGCATTTCTTTTTAAATTCAGTGACATAAACGGGTTAAAGTTTCATTCCTCTGTTTTTTCTTGGCTCTTCTGTCGGTCTTCGTAAACTTTGCCGTAATTTATCAAACTGCTCTTTGAACCATTCTCCCATCTGTATCCTGTTTATAGTCAG
>CALUIE010000005.1 GCA_944320605.1 uncultured Phocaeicola sp.
ATGGGTAAGATCAAACGTGGTAACCGTGAAATCATCGTGACATCCAAGACAGGTGAAGTACGTAAGTATCTGGTAGCATTGTCTAAGCAGATCCTTGTACAGGAAAACGACTATGTACGTGCCGGTACTCCATTGTCTGATGGCGCTATTACTCCAGCTGACATCCTTGCTATCAAGGGTCCTACAGCTGTACAGGAATACATCGTTAACGAAATCCAGGACGTTTACCGTCTGCAGGGTGTGAAGATTAACGATAAGCACTTCGAAATTATCGTACGTCAGATGATGCGTAAGGTACAGATTGACGAACCGGGTGATACAAGATTCCTCGAACTTCAGGTAGTTGACCGTCAGGAATTTAATGAAGAAAATGACAGAATCTGGGGTAAGAAGGTTGTTGTAGATGCCGGAGACTCTCAGAACTTGAAACCTGGACAGATAGTAACAGCTCGTAAATTGAGAGATGAAAACAGTTTGTTGAAACGTCGTGACCTTAAGTTGGTTGAAGTACGTGATGCTGTACCTGCTACATCAACTCAGATACTTCAGGGTATCACTAGAGCTGCTCTTCAGACTTCAAGCTTTATGTCTGCTGCTTCATTCCAGGAAACTACTAAGGTTCTTAACGAGGCTGCTATTAATGGTAAAGTTGACAAACTGGAAGGTATGAAGGAAAATGTGATCTGTGGTCATCTGATTCCGGCTGGTACTGGACAGCGTGAATTTGAAAAGATTGTAGTAGGTTCTAAAGACGAATACGATAGAATCTTGGCTAATAAGAAAAATATATTGGACTATAATGATGTAGAATAATGATTACTCTAAAATAGTATTATTGGTCAATAAAATAAATCATTAGCTTGAGGCTGTGTCGGAGACGATGCAGCCTCTGCTTGTTTATAATAGTTATGATTTCCATTACTGTTTTATTGTGGATTATGAATTTACACTATACTATACATAAAAATAAAAGTAGGAAGAAACTTTTTTAGTTTTCTCCTACTTTATAATAATGCCTGTTTCAATTGTGATATATTTACATCATTATTGATACACGGCGGATATTAATTATCAGTAAATTGTATAAAAGACAAGTGGATTACTTTTTACCCCTTTCTTCTATAAGTTTTTTTGCATAAACTTCCTCTTCCTTATTAACTAATACTAATACTGCACCACCCATTCCCGAGTAAGGTGAAGTTACAGCAGATAAAGTCTCATCCTTTATCATGGCTTGAACACCTTCAGATTCTAATAATCCTTTTACTAATTCAGCTTCCCAAAGATTTCCTTTGAAAACTTCTACTAATGCGTCATAATTGATTTCTGTCATAGTTATTGCCTTTTAATTGTTAATAATTATCGGTTAACTATCTCTGATATTTCAAAGTTAAGTTTTTTTCTTCTTAAAAGCAAGAAAATGTCTGTTAAACATGATGTAAAGTTAATCAATTCTTTATATTAACGTTTTTTCTTTTATAAATTACCATAATTCAAATATTAATCCTATTTTTGCGAATATTAGATTGAAAAACGTGAAATTATGAGTCTAAATGAAACTTTAGAGGCTGTAAGGCTTGCTTCTCGAAAGTTAGCCCTTTTAGATACGACAAAAATAAATGAGGTTTTGATGGCTGTAGCTGATGCAGCTATTGAAAATACTGAAAAAATATTGGGTGCAAATGTTTTTGATCTTGAGAGGATGGATATTTCAAATCCAAAGTATGACAGATTAAAGCTTACAGCTCAGAGGATTTCAGATATTGCCTCTGATATTAGGAATGTAGCTTCATTACCTTCACCTTTAGGAAATATATTATATGAGGACGTTCGTCCGAATGGATTGAAGATAAAGAAAGTTAGTGTGCCGTTTGGAGTAATTGGTGTAATTTATGAAGCACGACCGAATGTTAGTTTTGATGTGTTCTCGCTTTGTATGAAAAGTGGAAGTGCATGTATTTTAAAAGGTGGAAGTGATGCATATAATTCCAATAAGACTATTGTTGACGTTATCAAAGATGTACTCTGCAAGTTCGGTGTTGACACAAATATCGTAACATTGTTGCCAACAGATAGGGAGACTACGACAGAACTGCTACATGCAAATGGTTATGTTGATTTAATAATCCCACGTGGTAGCAGTAATCTTATAAATTATGTACGTGCCGAAGCTACAGTTCCGGTTATTGAAACCGGTGCAGGTATCTGCCATACATATTTTGATTTGGCAGGAGATATTGCTATAGGTACAGGAATAATCAATAATGCAAAGACGAGAAGAGTAAGTGTATGTAATGCGCTTGACTGTTTGTTGATCCATACTGACAGGCTTTCTGATTTACCTCAACTATGTTCCCAATTGTCTTCAAGTAATGTTATTATATATGCTGACAAAGCTTCATACGAGGCTTTAAAGGGATTTTATCCGTCTGAATTATTACAGCAGGCTACACCAAGTAGTTTTGGTACAGAGTTTCTTGACTATAAGATGGCAATAAAGACTGTGAGCAGTATTGATGAGGCTATAAACCATATATATAAATACAGTTCAAAACATAGTGAATGTATTGTCACGGAGGATAGAAAAGCCGCCGAATATTTCAGAAGAGCAGTTGACGCAGCTTGTGTTTATGTAAATGCACCCACTTCATTTACTGATGGAGCACAATTTGGTCTTGGGGCTGAGATAGGAATAAGCACTCAGAAACTTCATGCTCGTGGTCCTATGGGACTGAAAGAAATAACAACCTATAAATGGTTGATAGATGGTAACGGTCAGATAAGAAAATAATAACAACATCTTGTAATAATAGCTATTGTATTTTATAGAAGAAGAATTAATTAATACACATTATCTTATGAGAACATATACTAACGTATTCGATTTGGGTGACTTGAAAACAGCTTTGGCTGAGGCTTTCGAGATAAAGAATGACAGATATAAATATGAGTCATTGGGTAAGCATAAAACATGTTTGCTGATATTTTTCAACAATAGTCTTCGTACACGTCTTAGCACACAGAAGGCTGCACGTAACTTAGGGATGGATGTAATAGTATTGGATGTAAACCAAGGAGCCTGGAAACTTGAGACTGAACGTGGAGTAGTGATGGATGGTGATAAAAGTGAACATCTGTTGGAAGCAATTCCTGTAATGGCTTCTTACTGTGATATAATAGGTGTACGTTCTTTTGCACAGTTTGAGAGTCGTACAGATGATTATACTGAAAAGATTATTAATCAGTTTATTCAACATTCCGGTAAACCTGTATTTTCAATGGAAGCGGCAACAGGGCATCCGCTTCAGGCATTTGCAGATCTTATAACAATAGAAGAATACAAGAAAAAGGAACGTCCTAAGGTCGTTCTTACTTGGGCTCCGCATCCAAAAGCATTACCACAAGCAGTTCCAAACTCGTTCGCCGACTTTATGAATGAAGCCGATGTTGATTTTGTTATAACACATCCTGAAGGGTATGATCTTGATCCTAAATTTGTGCGTGGCGCGAAAGTTGAATATGACCAAATGAAAGCCTTCAAAGATGCAGATTTTATATATGCAAAGAACTGGGCATGTCCTGGTGTTACTAATCCTGATGATTATGGTAAAGTACTTTCAAAGGATATGGGATGGACTGTTGATTCCAAACACATGGCTGTGACAAATAATGCTTATTTCATGCACTGTCTGCCTGTAAGAAGGAATATGATAGTTACAGATGATGTTATTGAAGCTCCTACATCTTTGGTTATACCAGAAGCTGCAAACCGTGAAATCTCTGCTACTGTAGTATTGAAAAGAATGTTGCAGTCATTGTAATATGAATAATGCGGTTCCTGACAGTTATTGTCCTGAACCGCATTATTTTATTTTTCTAAATCTTTTCCTAAATCTATCCAGTTTAGAATACCTTTATCAAGGTTATATACCGTGTATCCTTTTTTAACTAAAAGTCTTGCTGCATTTCTGCTTCTTCGTCCACTTTTACAATATACTGCTACCGGCTTTGATTTATCAAGTACTTCATCTGCTGTTGCTGAAAATTTATCATCGAATATATTGATATTAATGCTTCCTGGTATGTGACCTTCGCTGTATTCAGCAACTGTCCTGACATCAACTCTTTGTACATCTTTATTTTCTTCTATAAGTCTTTCAAATTCATCAGCTGAAAGGTTTACGAAATTATCTTTCGGCTTTGAACTGCATGACATCAATCCAAAGAGGAAGACGCATACAAAGAACATGAAATATATACTTTTCAATATCATAACTTATCAATTTTAATAATAAAACTCACGTGTTGTATTTCCTTCTTTATAAGTGTTTATGTGTATTATTATCTTATCGCCTTTTGTTAGAGTCTCTTTATAAGGCCACAACGGAATAGAAGCGTACGCTTTCTTTGTGTATGCCTCGTAATCATTGTTTTGGTCGTGATATATGGTTATATTAAGTATCTTGCTTCCATCGCTATTATTTGTTATACCATTGTCTATGAAATTCAGAGCATGTGGCTTATCTTTCGCCATAATATCCAGCACTAAATTTATATAGTTTCCTGAGTACCATATTCTGTCAATATCCAAAGGATCTGTTTTTATTCCTTTCGGAAATTTGTCTTCTGTAGAAGGAATAACTGAAACTACAAACTGACATGAATAAAGTGTTGCTGTAGTATTTTCATTACTATTCTCGGAAGGTTCAAAAATAGATAATGCTCTGTATATTGAATCGGATTTGAAACCTTCAAGTCCGCTTCTCTCATTTATCAGATATTTATCACCATTATCACAGTTAATATATGACAGTTTCCCTGAATTGTCTGTTTCTATATCAACAAATTCTGTCAATACGCTTGGATACACATATTCATCTTTCTTACAAGATGAAATAAGCAGAATACATAACAACAGTAATATGTGGACTCTTATTTTCATTCCTTTATGGCATTGATATGGTTAATGGCCGGATTTGCATACATGGTCAGGATACAATGTCTTAAGAAATCTACATCCTTGTTAGTAATATTTATTAGTGAGATTTTCTTATCTAAATATGCTTCGAACTTAGACTTGTCATTAAGTGTATAATTTTCAGCCATAGACTTATTTCCGTTAAGCATATCACACGCAATATAATTGCCCGGATACATCCTGTAATTACGGTGAATATACTTATCTATTATCTCAGAGACTTTGGTAAAGATCTCAACCTTAGGCAAGCCACGCAATTCTTCCAGTTCGTTATTTATGCAAGGACCGGTTTGGAAATGTATTCTTCCTTTATATCCGAAAATACCTGTTTGCATATTTATCAGATCGTCTTGCTGACTTTTCTTGAAACCTTCAATATCTCTTTTAAGTTGCATTTCCTGAGCCTTAAGGAAATCACATGGATCGTATTCGTATGATAACGACAGTGGTACTATATTCAACTCTTTCAGACTGTCTATTATGTCACCGTTTACGCCCATAGCCAACATTTTCAGAACACTGTCCTGAGTTCGGTCGTTAGAGTCTTTGGCTCTGCCTTCACGTTGGGCAATCCATATATTCTCTTGCTTTTGTGTTACAGCAAAATGTATATATCGCGACATCCTTGCTGAAGACTCGAGCATTTGTCTCATACTCAATGCTCTTTGTACTATGAACGCTTTGTTTACACGTACAAGTTTTTTAATCCAAGGATATATCAGAAGATTGTCGCCTATGGCTATTTCTACTGTTGTAGGAAAACCGCTGTCTATAAGTCCGACAGAAAGAAAACCTGAGTCCAATACAATATCCCTGTGGTTGGAGATAAAAGTATAACCTTTGTTCTTATTTGAAATCTGTGAGCACTCGAAGCTGAATCCATCACTGCACTTTTTTATTATATCATGCAGTAATCCGTAAAAGATATTTTTTTGTACATCTAAGTTTGTCTTACAGTTTCTCAATGTATTGGCCAAAGCCTCGATTGGTGTATCAGGCACAACCTTTTTTATCACCTCCTTAAAATCATTGTCGGACAATAATTCTTCGAAAATCTTTGGGAGTTCTTCCGGAGTATAGGGGCGGATCTCGTCAAATTCTTCAGGTATCTTCATGGCTTTCAGTTTTTATGGTTGTTGAATGTTTTATTTACAATACTTTTTCAGGCCTTCTTCAATGATGTCGGTCATTACATCCTTTATGTCAAGTCCTGCAGCTCTTACCTGTTGTGGAATAAAACTTGTGGCAGTCATTCCAGGAGTCGTATTTATTTCAAGCATGTTGATTTTTTCACCTTCTGTGATGATATAGTCTATTCTTACAATACCTTTGCAGCCTAATATGTCATATATTGCAGAAGTAAGTTTTTTAACTCTCTCTGTAAGTTCAGGGCTTAGTCTTGCCGGAGTAATTTCGGTCACTTCACCTTTGTACTTTGCATTGTAATCGAAGAATTCATTGTCGCTTACAACCTCTGTAATAGGGAAGACTACAGATTTTTCTTTCGTCTTGTAACATCCGTTGGCCAATTCTATACCGTCCATGAATGCCTCTATCATCACATCGTCCGATTCTGCAAAAGCAGCTTGTAGGGCAGGCTGTATTTGATCAGCTGTTTTCACTTTTGTTACACCGAAACTTGAGCCGCTTGCGTTAGGTTTGATAAAACATGGAAGTCCTATTTTTTCTATTACATCCTTATCATCTATACCGAAATGTTTGTTTACCAACATTGATTCAGCTACTCTGATTCCAAATCCTTTCAGATACTGGTTAAGTGTAAATTTACTGAATGTCATAGCTGAGACAAGGACATCGCAAGTAGAGTAGGGTATATCCAACAATTCAAAATATCCCTGCAATATTCCATTCTCACCTGGAGTTCCGTGTATGGTAATATATGCGAAATCTGGTTTTATCTTTTTATCACCATCCATAAAGCTGAAATCGTTCTTGTCTATTTTAGAACGTCTTCCGTCAGGAAGTACAGCCTCCCAAGCCTTTTTGCTTAGTTCTACTATATATAGGTTATACCTTTCCTTGTCTATAAAAGAATAAATACATTTTGCGCTATTCATTGACACTTCGTGTTCCGAAGAATCACCGCCTGCAATAATTGCTACTGTACGTTTCATATTGAGTTTATGAATTTTTAGTTTTTAAGTTTGTTGATTCGTTTTTTTGAGTTTTAATCTTATAAACTCACTCTCTATTACTGATATATGTTCTCCACTTTTCTATCAACTCTGTCATGTCCTTTGGTAATTCTGATGTGAAAAACATTTCTTCTCCTGTTTTAGGATGTACAAACCCTAAAGTCTTGGCGTGTAAAGCCTGTCTTGGGCATATCTCGAAACAGTTGTTTACGAATTGCTTATATTTACTGAAATGAGTACCTTTCAGTATTTCATTACCACCATATCTTTCATCATTGAAAAGCACATGGCCGATATGCTTCATGTGTACACGTATCTGGTGTGTCCTTCCTGTTTCAAGTACACATTTCACTAATGTCACATATCCTAATCTTTCCAGTACCTTATAGTGTGTTACTGCATGTTTACCCTGATTGGGATCTGACATCACAGCCATTTGCATCCTGTCTTTAGGATTACGTCCTATATTACCAGTTATTGTCCCTTCGTTTTCTTCCACAATACCCCATACCAATGCGTTGTATTCGCGTTTTGTGGTCTTGTTGTAGAATTGCATTCCAAGGCTTGTTTTTGCGTCCGGAGTTTTTGCAATAACCAATAATCCAGACGTATCCTTGTCAATGCGGTGCACCAGTCCCACTTGAGGGTCGTTCGGATCGTAGGTAGGAACATCTCTCAGATGCCATGCAATAGCGTTAACCAACGTACCATGGTAGTTACCGCAACCGGGATGTACCACAAGACCTGCGGGCTTGTTTATAACCATCAGTTCACTGTCTTCGTAAACAATATCAAGTGGAATATTCTCAGGAATTATGTCATTATCGTATTTTGGACGGTCCATCATTACAGTCAGGACATCCATCGGCTTCACCTTATAACTGCTTTTTACAGGTTTCCCGTTAGCCATCACAAAGCCAGCGTCAGCAGCACTCTGTATTCTGTTTCTTGAGGCGTTTACTATTCTTTCAAAAAGGTACTTGTCAATTCTCACAGGCGACTGCCCTTTGTCAACCACCACTTTGAAATGTTCATACAGTTCTCCGGAATTGCCGGTTGGCTCAAGGTCATCTAATGTATCGTCAATATCATCAAGAAAAATATCTTCTGCCATTCTTTTCATTATTAGTTGAACCAAGAATCATCCACTTTTGCGTCACTTTCATTCTCATGTAAGGGTGGTACCTCTATATATGCTGAATCCAAAGCCAATGAGTCCCTTAAATGTGTATTTCCCACACATAAAGTAAGTAATGCCTCATGAGGAATCTTATCTCCCGATTTTAATTCTTTGCCTCTGTATTTAATTCCATAGACCCAATCCTGTTCACCGGGAACAAGTTCAGGCTCTGTCAGTTTGAAACCTATACTTTTCAGCTTTGCCGCTGCTTGTCTTACAGAACTGTTGTCTATAATGTCAGGCAATGATACTAACGGAACAGAAGTAGTTGTAATAGTAAGATATACAGTTCTTCCTTCCTTTACTCTTGCTCCTGCAGCCGGAGTCTGTTCAAGAACCATTCCTGCTGGAACCCCTTTTACATAATTTGAATCAATGACAATACATTTCATAGTACCATCACTTAAAATTTTGGTCGCTTCAGCTATGTTTTTGTTTTTTACGTCAGGCACTATGTGCGCTTCACCATGCCTTGTATATGAGTCTAACCATGCCAAAGTGCCCCACGTCACGCCTATTATTACTACAACCATACCTATTATGTTAATCCAGAAGAATTTGTTTTTCTGGAAAGAAAAGAAGTCTTTAAATCCTATCATAACTTGTTGAATATTTTCGACAAAGATACGATTTTTTGAATTTAGAATTAGTTATTGTGGAATAAATTATATTATTGTTTGGGTGATGTTATTGTTTTTTTACTTTCACATCTTTATGAGTAGATTTATTATTTTATTGTCATTTTTATTGGATTAGCCAGTTTTATAGCAATATTCTGAACCATGTTGTTATAATCTTTTTCATCTTTAAATATAGAATCGGTCTTTTCCCATCCTGCACATGCATAATACCAGTACTCATTATTCTTATCAGGTACCATAGATATGCACCATGTATCTTTGATGTTTGATTTTACATCATTTGCGTCAAATATATTTTTGTAATTCTTTAATGGTAATATTATGCTCATACCAAGATATGTCTCATGGTTGTTGGCTTGTTTATCGTATGATGATAAAACAAAAAGTTTGTCAGAATAGGTAAAAGTATTAGGCTTTTTGTTCGTTTCAATGTTTACAAGTCCTGTCGTAATAAATGTTTCTTCTAATGCATCGTAACATGAGATTTTATTGTAATATCCATATTCTCCTGCATTAATTGTAATAGTTTCCTCTACATTAATTTTCTTATCATAAACATTCCATCCTTTATATTTGATTTTAAATATTGATCTCACAGGACCTGTCACTATCTTTTCGAAATAGGTTGAATCAATGTTGTTCACAATGTCATTTATCAAAATTCCTGCTCTGATTAATGTATCATTCATCAATAGTGCGGTACCACCTATACCTAATGATTGTCCTACCGTAAGTATATCCCTCCCCCAGTTATTCATTGATGAATACGTATTTTGTGGTCTTCCATATTTATTTATGCCTACTGTGTCCATAACTAATTCATTTATTGTTTTGCCGAAAATATCCCTACAGTTTCTACCGTCAAAATAATGTCTGAATGCAATCTTGTCATTTTCCCATGTAGGTCCATCCATCTGATACGGATAGTCTTTACCTCTTGGCAAGTAATGTTTGTCATATTTGTCCTCATCATATTGTGCAATGACACCTTTACTGTTTATACGACCATATATTATATTGGTTTTATTGTCAAATACAGGATATTCATTTCTGCTGACCCACTCTATTTGTAAAGTATCGCTTTTTCTACCCTTTATAGAATATAAAAATGATAATTCATCCCATTCTCCATCCTTGTTTAAATCATCATGTTGACAAATTATAGTATCACGATTATTCGTTAGCAATAACGGCAGTAAATGTTTATCATTACATTTAAGCTCATTTCGATTAATGACAAGAGTTTCAAACTCTCTTGGTATATCACATTCGTTTTTAAGTATTACTTGTGATGTTTGTTTCTTATCGGCATTATTACATGATTGTAAGCATACCGATGAAATAATAAACGCTGTGAGAATTATAAATGTAGTCATAATTTACTTTCTGTTTTATCTATTATAAAATCAATAAATATCAATCTATTTTTCTTGCTCATTAAGAATTACCTTTATATTATCTTATGAAATAAACCGTTTCAATTTAATATATATCATAGTTGATGTACCAATAGGAATCATATATATTTTTTTATCGATAGTTCCATTTCTTCTACAACTTGTGGATTCTGTTCATAAAGGTTATATTTCTCGTTTATGTCTTTTTGTATATTGAATAACTCTGGTTTAGGATTTACAGGAGTTTTTTTTGCTCCTGTTTTAGGTAGATAAATCCAGTTATTCTTTCTGATACCATGTATTATCCCGTTTTTAATGTAAGGGTATTCATCCCTTATATTGATTTCAGGATTACTGAGAAAAGCGGAATAATCCATTCCGTCTATATCTTTATCTATAGTTTCAATTCCTGCATAATGTAATATAGTTGGTAGCCAGTCAACATTAATCATTATAGCATCACTGGTTATATTCTGAGGTATATGATTTTTCCATTGTATAATACATGGAACTCGGACTCCTCCTTCATAATGAGAAAATTTTCCGTCTCTAAGGGGGAGGGCAGAACCTCCGTTTCCCTTATGTTCAAGCCAGGGACCATTATCGGACGTATAAACTATAATAGTGTTTTCACTTAAGTTATTTTCTTCAAGATAAGATAATAATCGTCCCACATTCCAATCTATTTCTTCTATTACATCTCCATATAGTCCACGCTTACTTGTTCCTTTGAATTGCTCTGAAGCATACAATGGTACATGTGGCATATTGGGGGTCAAATAAATAAAAAAAGGTTTCCCTTTTGTTTCTGAAATGAAATCAATGGCCCTGTCAAAATATCTGCGGGTTAATGTAGATTGGTCACATGGAAATTCTATAACTTTGTTTTGACTCATAAGTGGACTTAATCCTATCAAGCCTTTTTTGCTTATTTCTTGTCTATTATGTGATTTTACAAAATTTTGTGCCTCTTTTATTGTTCTTAGTGTAAATCCTTCTCTTAGCCTTATGTTTTTATCTATTTTTTGTGTAGGTCCAATATACATATCATTACTATAAGGAATACCATAATAGGTGTCAAATCCCTGATCTGTAGGTAAATGACCTTCAGCATCACCAAGATGCCATTTACCAAAGCAGGCTGTTTTGTATCCAAGTTCCTTTAAATATTCTGCAATTGTCTTCTCATCTGTCGAAAGACCTTCATCGCCAGGCCATAGTACTCCAGTTATTCCATTTTTATTATTAAATTTTCCAGTCATCAATCCAGCTCTGGAAGCACTTGATACAGACGAAGACACATAATAGCTGGTTAGTTTTAAACCTTCTTTGGCCATCTTGTCTATAGCAGGCGTCTTGATAAGTGGAGAACCATAGCAACCTAAATCCTGATAACCCTGATCATCGGTCATTATAATTATCACATTCGGTTTGTTTTGAGAGTATGATTTAACGAGACAAAATGCAGCAACAGTATATAAAAATAATCTCATATTCTATTTATTTAAAAATTCAATGGTTTTCAATTCGCATATCTCTTTTTCATTTTCTGATTCAAAAGATAAGAACAGAGCCTGTTTCCCATTTATGCCAAGTTTATCAAGTTTGTTCATAGGAATTATAACATCGTAGAATCTATCATTATTCTTATTTTTTATGTTTACTTGATTGATAAACGTGTAATTATTTTTATCGTTTACTTTATCGGGAGAAGATACATAAACTTTTATAGAACAGTTCTTCTGTTTAAGTTTAAGGTTTATTTTTAATTTAGCCTTTTTCTTGCTGTCAAATTTGTCAAAATTAAAGTATTTCCAGCCTATCATAGGATTTTCACCGGATATTACTACTGGATTTAAGCCGTCAGCCTCTCTTCTATCACCTGCAATATAGACTCCTTTCGTTAAGCTTGATATGGTTCCGGCATAATATTTATGTAATGGGTTTAACCCGTCTTTATGAATTCCTTGAGAAGTCATTTCTACCTGCGGTATAATCACTTTGTCTCCTTCGATTTTTAAATCTATAGGTTCAATCATAGCTTGTCTGTTAAAATCATTACATGTTTTTCTGTGATATACTACATACCATTGTTCATCTATCTTGACTATACTGCCGTGATTGTTTCCTCCATTCCAGTCCGTCCTATTTTCTACAATGACTCCGCCATATTTCCATGGACCTTCGGGGCTGTTGCTATAAAAATAAGTCAATGCAGAAACAAACTCATTGGCAGAACAGATGAAAACAAACTTGTCTTTTGAAACTTGCTTTATTGAGGATGCTTCAAATAATGTCCTATATCCATTTAATTTAGGATTATTCAACGTTCTATGCCATGCATTCCTATCAGGTTTTCGTGTTTTACTATCTATAATCGTATGCATGTCATTAGGGTCCAATTCTGCCCAGCAATCTCCTTTTCTCATTCCCCAAAATGCAAAAACCCTTACACTTCTATCCTCTTGTTGCATTACCAAGACAGACGGATCAAAAGTTCCATTATTGTTTATAGATGGCCAATCACACATTACAGGGTCTTTAAAAGGTCCTGCAGGACTATCACTTACAGACATTACACATTTCGGTCCAAAATCACCATAACCTTTTATCGTTGTATGATTATTAATGTCAGGTCCTGCTATTCCGTCAAGTTTGTAAGGTTTACCAAGAAAAGTGTATAGAAAGTATTTTTTTAACACTGGATTATAAACGCAATCCGGTGCTCCAAAATGTTGTTCATTAACTTTCCCATATCCGATTTCCTGTACTTGTTTTACATTAAAAATTTCGCCGTGGTTTGTCCATTGTGTCAAATCATTAATAGGAGCAGACCATACATCATGGCCATAACCGCAAAATGCCGTAACTCTTTCATCTCTTGAACCATATATGAACAATCGTTTTTTTCCTTTATATTCAAATACGTCTGGTTCTCCATCAGGAATAAATGCCGTAGGTGGCAGTACAGGATTCTGAGCAATTAGATTTATTGCTTGTATAAATATTATTATCTTAATGAAAATTCTTTTCATGGCTTTAATTTATAGTTAATACATTAATCATTTAATATAATACAAATATAGATATACTATAAATCTGCAAGAGCTTATAATTTTACGTTATATACCTTGCAGATTTATAAAATTGTTTTAATAAATGTTTAGTTTTGATTGTAAGATTTTAATTTTTCTGTTTAGAAATAATATTTATTGGGATATTTCTTTTAAATCAGCTTTAATATTGAAAGCTGAAGTTCCTTTAATACTCATCTTATCAGTATAACTTTTTGTTGCAGAATATCTCTTGTCTCCGATTTCTATATTATATGTTACTGGGGTGTTTGCATTTATATCTAATCTAACAATAAAAGAATAGAAAGTTATTTTATTCCCTTTAATATTTATATTTTCTATTCTTAATTTAGAAGCGTTAATATTATCTACATTAAGGTAACCTTCCACTATTTGGTAAAAAACTCTAGTAGTTAATCTTAATTCATCGCAATAAAATACGCCTATTCCCTCTACTTCAGTGGGAAATGTAAATTCGAATTTTGCTAAGCCAAAATACCTTCCGAAATTTAGCTTTTTATCTGTAACATCAAAAGTTGACACTAATAGGTCATTTTTTGCCAAATGTGATAAATCATCACTTATTGGGACTTCATTTACACTGCAAGTTAGGGCTGGATAGTATTCTGTACCATTTTTTACCTTTGTTGCTTTAATTACTTTATCAGGAATTTGCGAATAAACAGCAATATCTGCATCATTATTTATCGAAGTTCCTTCAAAGGTAGCAACATTTGTCGTTTCATTAACTTCAATACATTCAAAAGTGGTAAATTCCCCATTATCAATTAGCTCCTTAAGTGTTTTACCATCTTCTATATCTTTAATAGAGCCTATGTATATTTTATCTCCTATAACCCATTTTACTTTTGGAGCTAAATCTGTAGATACTTCTGGAATTTCAAATGATGTACGCGATTCCGGAATATCTTCACCAAAGGCTTGTATGGCAGAAGCGTTTAAGATTATTTTTTTATCATTCTGATTTTGGTTAATTTCTTCTTTTGAGCATGAACTGATGACTGAAGTTAATATAGTCATCATAGTTACTGTCTTAAAAATATTTTTTAGTCTCATAATTTTTTACTTTTACATTAAACTCTGTTTATTCCCATATTTGCCATTTATCAAAATTTTGCATTTGATTATTTTCTGGTATTTCTTGTGAATCTGACATTTGAAGAATGGTATTTTCTGTATTTAACTCAATAGTCTGTATTTCAGGTTTGATATATGCCTCAAACAATTTTTCTTTTTCCATAATCTTTATTTCATTATAAATTGATAACTAATCTTTAGTAGAATTTATGAGAGTAAACGGTACATAAAGCAATCTCTTAAATTCTTTTTTATAAAAGCATTCTCATCTTTTTATGAGAGTAGAACTTGAAATAAATCTTTGTTTAAAATTAGAGTCTTATGGTCAGCCGACATTTTTTTTTTAGTTTATGTATTGTGGCGGCTTATTTTACCTCTAAAAGTAAATTACATATTTAGAATAACCATATCATTTTTTTATTGTGCATTTTAGTTCTTCATAATCGGTGTACTTAAAAAAGTTTTTTAGTAGAGAATAACGCATTTTTCCATTGATAGTTCTACGTTATCAGGAACATATAATTGGGAAATATTATATCTACCTTTACGTAAAAGTACATTTACTTTTGAATCGTTTTTTATGTTATTTATATACGAGAATGCTTGTTCTATTGTTAAAAAATCACCACTTCCATCTTCTGAAATAACATAATCATAATTTCTAGTATATTTTTTTAAAAGTTCAATTTTGTTGGATATTTCAGATAAAACTAACTTAGAGATAAGTCTTGCACCATATATGTTTAGATGTGTATTGTCTTCCCTACCATCCGGACAAGCCTTACATGTACCTTTAGGAACCCAACAATATAACTTTTTAGAGTCTTCAGGTCCAAGATTCTCAACCAGGTCATGAGTTATCTTGTTCATATCTATGAAAATAGAGTTTGTTTCCTTTGCAACATTCCTTGGCGGTAACAGATAATCACCATGCGTATCAATAAGTTTGAAGCCTTCTTTCTTGAGATTATTATTTACTCTTCCAAATTTATTATCCTCATTTATAGTATTTTTGTTATTTGTAAAGGTTCTTCTTACGATAGAATTAAAAAGAACAGGTATTCCACCGCGACTCTTCGTTTCAATAACAAATCTTCTTAAATTTTTATCAAACGTTTTACCTGGTTCTGTATGACGTTCTACATCTTTTTTTTCATCGTTATGTCCAAATTGTATGAACACATAATCTCCAGGTTTTATTCTATTTAAAACAACATTCCATCTACCTTCGTCTATAAAACTTTTTGAACTTCGCCCATTTACGGCATGATTTTCAACATAGATGTATTCAGGGTCTAATAAACTTTGAAGCATCTGACACCATCCTCTTTCTGGATTTTCATTTTCTGTGGGTTTGTTAGCCATGGTTGAATCACCAATGGTAAATATTGTGACTTTAGCCATTAAGTTGTCGCTAATAAGACAAGAAATTAAAATGTATAAAAGATATTTAAAGTATTTCATGGCATTTTTATTTATTTCTATCATAAAGACATCATGTCTTTATGATAGAATGGAGTGGTTAATTAAATTCAATTGTAGATGTATTTCCTTTACATTTTATTCTAATTGTTTTATCACCCCAATATCCTTCAATAAATGGACTATCATAACATTTTGAGGGGGTTAGTAACGGTGCTGTTGTATCAAATCTATTATCACCATCTTGTTTACCATAAAAATAGAACTTTTTAGTATTGTCGTAATATACAGTTTTGTATTTTAGTAGTAGAGAGTTTTCGTTAAAATCTACATCACTACCTGATATGTTTTTTGTTAATGTTCTTTTGAAACTATCGAATGATGTTGGAAAATTAGGATGTCCATTTGTTAATGACAATAATATGATAATAGCATCTTTATCTTCACATTCTAACCATACACCTTTATTGGCATTTATAGTCCTTGTTGTCAGTTTAAAGTCTCCATTAACAACATATATTCCAGTATATGTTTCTTTTCCTTCTTCTCCCGATTTAACAGCAACCCATGTATCATTTGAGTATATTGTTTCACCGGTTACATCTGCAATGATCCATGGAACATTGTAATCTCTTCCTGGATTAACCTCTGGGTCTGAAATTCCTTTATCAGATATCCATACACCTAATTTACCTATTGTATGCCCATTTTCTACTTTTGCAAAAGTGTTCTTTTTTACAATCATTACCCCTTCTTTTTGAAATGTTACCAAATCATTATAGGTATTGAAATCCATTTCTCCTGATTCATTGTATTTATATGTCTGAGGTATAATACAACTTGATCTGTCTCCGTTGAATTGTATTCCACATGAGCGGTTCTTGGTACTTATGTCACTCCAAGGTAAATTATTCTTTGAATCAAAAAAATTACTGCTCATTATAAAATTAGGTGTGCAATATGAATAATGTAATAATCCACAGTCTTTTGAAAATTCATATAATGGTGAAACAGCAGAGTTCGCATCTTTGGCAAGCCCCATAATGCGTCGTGTTATGGTGTATATACCACGATTATCAGAGTTTAATGCTATATCTTTTATTATTGCATTGGGTCTGTAACTTGTAGTCATGGCAGATAAGGTTGTAGAACTTGTTCCTGAATTATTGCCTAATCCAAAGAAATAGTTGCCATACATTCCTTCTTCTGATGAATTATTAAAATCAGTTCCACTTTTTGCTCCTCCGGATATCCCATTAAACTGTTCTTCTGCCCAGTATGTGAAATATAAGTCAAGAATATTTTTCGATAGTTTGTTGAGCCTTTCATCACCAAAATCATGTAAATTAAAGAAACATTTGAATTTTATTTCATTGTTATAAGTATTCATCTGTTCTATACACAAACCTCTTGTTGCATATTCTTTTATAAATTCTATAATGTAGTTATTCCAATCTTTAAGATGATCTATTGGTTTACGACCATCATCATATACCATGTCTTTATAATTTGCAACATTCAGGCTTGCAAGTTTTGCAAAATGCCATTGTGTTATAATGCTTTGGATATGATTTATTTCGGAACCGTATATTAACCAGATATTATTTTTGTCGGCTTTTGCCATTATTGTTTTTATATCTGAATTGGCATTGTCCGGATTACGCTTACTGTATATCCATGCAACATCCATTATAGCTTTCTCATTTTCTGGGCTTAAAAGATTTTTGCTAAGTAGTCCGTTACTGCCGAATAGTTCTATTATTCTGAACAAAACTTCGGAATGCCATTGAAAATTATCAGTATCTGTTATAGCATTTTGATTGTCCATATAATATTTCATGTTTTCTGCAATTAGCTTATTTGCTTCAGATGCATAATTTGCTCCTTCAGCTGAAGAATAAGCTGTGTAGAGATATGCCATGGCATATTTCATTATATTATATGAATATCCTTTGGCGTATGGACGTCCGTCAGATGTTGTTATAGGCTCTATTTTGCTATATGGAGTGTTACATATAGATTCGAAAGAATTTAACGTTTTTTGTTTTAAATCATCATCTGGCCAATTTGGTTTAATAGCTATGTAAGTACCATCGTTGGTGTTATTATTGTTATCACCATTATCTGTATCGGTGTCAGTATTATTGCCATTTCCTTCTTCTTCTGCAGGAGGAGTTACATTATCATCTTTACATGATATATTAATAGCGCTGATTGAAGTAGCAATTAATAAATAGTAAAATAATTTTTTCATAATGATTATTTCTTATTAGTTATAGTTTATTCCATATAAAACACCTCGTTTAAAGGTATTGTAACTGGTGAATTGTCTGGGTTGACTTCCATTATATCAGCCATGTAGTCCCACCATCTTCGAACAATAGGATTATCTCCCATATCTTGTGATGACTCTTCACCTTTTATTTTCTGACAGGCAAATAATATGTTTGTTTCTTTGTCCCAGTATATGGAGTAATCATATACTCCACTTTCTGAAAGTAATTGTTTCAACTCCGGCCAAATCTCTGCATGTCTCTTTTCATACTCTTTCTCGAAACCTGGTTTCAAGAACATTTTAAAGGCTTCTCTTTTCATAGGATTAATTTTTAACGTGAAATATTGGTTCGTTTGTTGTTTGTTCAATTTTATAGTATTGAACAGCACTGTCATTCATCTTTGGATGCTGTTGCTTTAGTAAGTTTATAACTTCTGCACCTGCCCATATAACAGGACCATAGCCATGTGCCGCATAGACATTTATAGGTCTGTAGTAATAGAATGCCGGATCGAATCCCATTCCTGTGCCTACACAAGTCCCTTCTATTTGTCCTTTCTCATTTATTTTTGTGGAAATTGCATTCCATCCAAGTTGAACCACCGGACCGTAAGCTATAGCGTCAATCCATCCTTTGTTTATGGCGTGAGCGAAGCAATATACATATATTGCCGTGGCTGATGTTTCAAGGTATGAATCGTTTCTGTCCAACAGTTGATGCCAGAAACCTTCGCCGCTTTGACATGCCGCTATTCCCCTTACATGTTCTTTGAATAAATTCATTAATTTATCACGCTGTGGATAATTTTCCGGTAAAACGTCAAGAACTTCACACATAGTCAGCAGTGCCCATCCGTTTGCTCTTCCCCAATGGAATGAAGGATGATCTTCCATTTCTTCAACCCATCCGTGTCTGAACAGTTTTTTCTCCGGCACCCACATCCTTTCTGCAAACTGAAACACTTGTTTTAAAGCTTCTGCCTGATATTTCTTTTTATCATCATTTGCTATATTTGAGTACCATGCTATAGGTGGAATTCCCATAAACATATCATCTAACCATAATGTATTATGTTGTGGTCTTGTACGAGCAAAAGTTCCGTCCGCTAAACGATATTCTTTGTTAAGAATGAAATCCATATAGTTTTCAATCAGAGCATCTACTTTCAATGATGGATCTTTCATCTTTGCTTTTATCATTGCCGCACAAACTGCACCTGCGTCATCCAATGCCTGAGGATGTAATATCTGTTTCATCTGTGGGTCTATGTCTTTATGTTTTTGGTATATTTTTTGAAAATACGGAGCTATTTCAGATATAAAATTGAATCTGTCTTTTACGTATTTAAAGTAAGATTCATCACCCGTAGCTTCGGCTGCAGATAACATTCCGGAATACGTTACTCCCCATTCATAACTTGCAATCTTGAAATCTCCACGTTCTAATTGCGAATCTTTTGTTATCTTATTGTAATCAGTTATTACTTTTCCTGTGTTTTTATCTACAACTCTTGTTGGGGTGTTATTCCTTAAATAATGTAATATTCTATCCATGTCTTTTTTAACATCATCAACACTCAATACTCTGTATGGGATTTTATATTCAGGTTGTAATAAATGAAGCGCAGTGTTAGAGTCATTTATAACATTTTTCTTTTCCTGTGCTTCTGTTGCACCTCCTGTTAATAGGAGTATAAGTCCAAATAGCTTTAATGAATTTGCTTTCATGGTTATTTATTTCTTTTATAATTAAAAATACAATTAAATGCTTACAACAGGAATATTCAATATGAATCCTATTTTCTCAATATCATCTGCCACATGACCAATACCAATAGCACAATGATGTGAAGGTCCGGCCTTACTCCATTTATTTATGAAATTCTTTGCTCCACAGGCAAATCTGTAACGACTGTTGGTATTTCCAATCATTAAGGTCTTGCCTCCTACAGATTCTCCTTCTGCTACCAGCAAAAAAACTCCATCCTTTCCTTCACATACAGACAAAAACGTTACATCGCCTTGCTTTACTCTCATCTGTATCGATAAACCTTTTCCTGGTTTGCCATGATATACAGGCAAAGGAACTAATTCTACCTTATCCTCTGATATAGCAAAATGTGCAGGTCCGTCATGTCCCCAAAGAACGACATCATCATCAAAATCTATAGTGTATGGTTCAGAAAAAGAACCGCCGGCACTTAATAAGGACATTATTTTCATGGCCTGAACATTTTTTATTTCGCATTCTCCGGCTACAGGTATGCCTTTTCCAGTAAGCAATGTGTTACCGGCTATTACTGATGTCACTAAATTTTCATAATCATTACCTGACATTCCTTCATAATAATATGCCATTGAGCCTAAATTATGATTTGCAACTATTTTGTCCAAAGCAATTGATGTGCGCGCTGCCCTGTCAAGTTCATACGGTTCACAAGAAGGACTCACATTGAATTCTTTATGAAATTCCACTATTTTCTGCTTGACCTCAGATTCTGTTGCATTCTGATAATAATACTGAAGTTCACACATCTCAAGTTGTTCTATGTAAGTACCAAATGTGGCCGATTGTAAAGTAGTATCTGTATATACATCAAGCATTCCTGTATAATAATGTCCCAGGATGCCCATTCTGTTTTCACGCATACCTTTTACTGTCCTTGCCGCATTTATCCAGGATTTTATTTGTTTCCAGACATCATCATCCTGCAAATATCCTGTAACTATATCATACCTGATTCCTGAGCGGTTAAACACAGAAGCATATTCAGGTACGGAGCAGGCCTGACAGTACGCCAACCATTCACCTGTCATTTTACCTCTGTCTTCCAAACTGTTTATATAATCAAAATCTATCCTTGATGTGGGTTGAATATTCAGAATGATTACAGGAACTTTACACCTTTGTACTATTGGAAGTATAGTTGAAGAAAGAGCGTATGTTGATATAAAAACAAATAGTAATTCTATTTTACCATCAGTAAGAATTTCTATTGCATTTTTAGCTTTAACCTGATTGTCTATAATGGGAATATTGATAATATTAGCATCCATATTTCTCATTCTTTCCGCTATTTCCTCCTGATATCCTATCAATCTGTCTTCCAATCCTTCAAATTGTTTCCAATATGTATCAAGACCGACTCCTATTAAACCTATATTAATTGTTTTCATTGTTAATCATTTCTTTATTGAATAGACTTTGAAGTTTTCATATATTGATGCTTTGGTAAACATCTGCCTTAATCCTATTCTTCCTTTGTTTATAGGAGGATATTTTTCAGCATTAAAATAGAATGTTCGATTCTGATTGCCTCCGTGAACATTAAAATATAATTCTTTCCCGATTTTTATAAAGGTGAGATGATACTTAACGCCAGGTTTAAATAAACCTGTATTAAGATATTCCGGTGTTAGTTCAGTACCTTTCAGTCCTGTCTTTTGTTCAGGCATATACCTTCTTCCTCTTATATATTCTTCTTTACCATTCTTTTTGTCTTCACTGACAGAATAACTGATATGATATGTATCCATATTGTTAAAATACATACTCATTTTAGGGATTTCTCTTAACTTTCTCCATTTGTATATATCTTTATCAAATTGTCCTTCACCAGAACCTTGTGCTTGAATGTATATTATATTCACAAAATTGTTTTCAAGATTATCCAATCTTGTAAAGTCATATTCTATTTTGAGATCTCCTTCAAACTCTTTTTTAGTCCATAATACAACATGGTTCTCGTCTTTTAAAGCTTCTTTACCAGCATGTAGTTCTAATTTATTATCACCGCTGTTTATTCTCCCTTTTTTACCGTCCAAGAACCAATTATTTTTCCAATTTTTGTAAAAGTTATCTTTGAAGACAAGAACTGCTTCCTGTTTATTTAATTCTTCAAATTTTTCTTGATATGCAGTATTCTGTGAGTATGATATATTACTAAAACATAGAATGGTAATGACTGTAAATAATTTTCTCATAATCTTAATTTAATTTATTTATTTCCACTACTTGTAACATTGATGGTGTTGCCTTAGCTGTAGTTCTTACTGTATCTCTATTGGCTGGATATGTGTACCATTCCAATATAAAAGATTTATCCTTGCTCTTTTTACTACCACTATCTATCGCTATTTTTTTATTCATCACCAATGGCTGGTTTGCATCTGTTGTTGGGCCATAACCGCCGGATTCTCCGGTTATTACTTCTTTTATAGGTGATAAAGATGTCTCATCTACTAACCAATAACCTTTACCATTCTTTATATGCTCAAAATCAACCCTCAATGTACCTTTCTCATTTACTCTTGCAGAATTTATCATTACATGACCTTTCCCTATACTTCCTCCTCCTTCAAAATTCCATCTATAATCCCAATTACTTAACTTAACTATATTCCAATTATTATTATCATATCTTGAAATGTAGCCTTGAGTTTTACCTTCTTCATCATGTTTGTGATATGTTATGAGGACGTTATTCTTACTATCAAAACCTATTTTGGCGGCACCGTTTATAATTCCTCCTTTTACAGGAATTGGATCTACCCACAAACATGTATCTGATATAGTCATTGGTAATTCAACTTTTTGTCCATTTATACTTTCCCAACTTATCAGGTCTTTGCTTCGTGCATAACTCAAGTGGTGGTTCGTTGAACAGTCGTATGTATCTCTCCATACCCATAATAAATGATAATAATTATCTGGACCTAAATTGGGACCGTTCATATATGCATTCATAAGATTCTCTCCATCTGTTAATGGAGTATTCAATAATCTCTTCCATGTCTTGGTCTCATAGTCATATACATTATAAATTTCATTACCATTTCCACTGTGCCCGTCTCTATAATGGAAAATAAGCTGATTGTTGGGACCATCCATAAAAGCAGGATATGTAGTTTTTAATTCATTTTCACCTGTCATGTAGTTTATTTTCTTGAATGACATAATATCTAATGGATTATCTGTTCTATAATAAACTAATGGACTAACATGCATATTCCCGCTTAGGTGAATATAGTTTTCCCTATCTATTTTCATTGTGATATAATTATGGCTGTCCCATCCTACGGAAGTATCAAGTACTTTATATATCCATTCCTTTTCGTTAAGTTTTCTTGATGCAACAGTCAGCCTATGTTCCGTATCATAATATGCGACAAATTGCATGTCACCGTGCGTTACAAGTGAGAAACCAATGGGAAAATCTGATACAACTTTTGCAACATCTATTCTTTGCTCTTCATTCTTGGATACATTATGGCATGATGTCAGGAACACTAAAATAAATAATAAATAATAAATACGTTTCATTGTCTTGATATTGAATATAAGTTTAATTTAATTTGTAAATTTCTGAACCGGCTAATAAAAAGCATCCTGTACCATAATCCTCAAAGTCAGGTTTACTATCATAATTGACAGGCTGAGAACTTTTAGGCTCTTTGCCGGTACCTTGTACATAACCTAAAAATCCATTGTCATGCACACAGTCTTTTACTAATGAGTTCCAAGCCTTTATTACAATAGGCATATACTCCTCTTTATTTAAATAACCTTTTCTTATTCCCCAGGCCATCCCATATACGAACAGCGATGTACCGCTTGTCTCTTTACCTCCATAATTTGATTCATCGTGCAGACTTACGTTCCAGAAACCATCTTTACGTTGACATTTTTTTAGGGCTTTACTCATGTTTATAAAATCATTCAGATAATCTTTATAATGTTTCTCATCTTGGGGAATGGTATTCATCACACGGACTAACGCAGCATAAACCCAACCATTACCTCTACTCCAATAACAATATTCACCGTTAGGTTCTTTATAAGGTGGATCGAAGTCATGGTCTCTCCACCACAGACCATCCGATTTGTTATACATTCCGTTACCTCCATGATTATTTCTTGTGTAACTGTACATTTCCCACATCTTATTAAAATATTTATCATCATTGGTAAGACAACCTAGCTTTGCATATATAGGCATTGCCATTTGTATGGCATCAATCCACCACCAATCGTTTACCTGTGGAGTATTTACTACCATGTTTATATTACTCTTTATATTTTTCAGTATTTCCGGTTTGGGACAGATATCATATAATTCCAGATAAACTTGTCCACAACATTGGTCGTCAGCATTTCGTGTAGTATTTCCATTTCTTAATCCCCAGTTGTGATATTCTGCCCAATCATAAGCATACCTATAATAGTCATCATGTGGATATATTGAGTATAAAGCCATTAATCCTTCATAGTAAACCGCACGAGTCCATATATTGGAAGGCCAAATTCTATTGTTTACAAACATAGGCGACCTGTAATCTGAATGTTTGTTCATAAAGTATTTATTAACTTTAATAAGAACTTTTAAAGTCTCATTTCTGTCTAAATCTATCTGAGAACTAATATTGTTGAAAGCTATTGTAACTAAAGCCAATAGCATTATTATTTTCTTTTTCATAAAACTATCAATAATTAAAATTAAAATCTTTTTTGTCAATTCCATTACTTATTGTTATGATTCCACTTCCCCATATTGAATTTAAATAAGGCGAATCCATTAATTTTTTTGGGGTAAGGTCTATTGTTTTTCCATCAATTTCTGGCAATCGGGAATAATTATAATATAGTTTTAAGGATGTATCATAATGATTACTTCTGTATTCTACAGATTGATTTTTTATTTTTACTACATTCCTTATAATATATTTTTTGAATTCACTAAAATCTTTAAAGTTCTTCTTTTCTACGGCTTCAATAATTATAGGTGAGTATTCATTCTCTAATTTTAACCAAAAGCCTTTATTTGCCAATCCGTTACCATAGTTTTCGGCCTTAATCTTATGATATTTACTGTCAATAATCTTTAATGCAACGTATGAATTAGATGATTCTGTAAATATCCAATTTTTATGGTAAGATAGTGGAAAACTCCTGTCTATCCAAATTGCTTGACCTTTAGCATTACTATCCTTAAGCCTTTGTAATATCATTACCCCTTTATTTTGTACTCCCCATTCTGCATTATATACAGATCCCTTTTCCGGTTTCTCCGGTTGAGTAAAAATACGTTGCGTATAATTGTCTGAGAAAATGATACCGTTCCAACGGTTCTGAGAACTTACGGCATTCCAGTCATTTTCTGTCAAAGCATTTTCCATAGTCATTCCCATAACAAAACTTGGAGTAATCCATGTGTAACGAAGTAAACCTCCCTCTGTTATATTGAATTTATATACCGGGTTCTTATCTTCTAAGTAATACGTTTTATTCTCGTTTGCTTTTAAGCCATAATTACGAGAAATATATGAATAATTACCTTTATCATTTTTACAGACTAAATCTGATACAATTTTATCAGGTCTCCAGAAAGTGGTTAGTATTGAAATGTTACCTGGGTGTTTCCCATTTTCTACTCTTCCAATACCAAAATGATACCATGCAAATTCTTCCGCTCCGCTTTGTTCTATAGAAGCTCTTCCCGGATAGCAGCGATGTCTGCTTCCCCCTCTAACTCCATTGATTTGTTCTATGGCCCATTCTGCCCAATAGACATTTAGAAAATTGGAGGCTAATTCTTTCAGTATCTTGTCTTCTGCAAAGTCTGCAATATTATAAATAGTATTAAGCGAATATTTGGCGTATGTAGGCGCTGCTATTTCAACCATCAATCCATGTTGTGCTCTATTTCTGAAATATGCCTTAAAGTATTCATTGAATTCTTTCCATAGTTTTTCTGGTGTATTTCCGTCAGAATATTTATTATTTTTATATTGCGGATGCCCCTTGAGTATTTGTGTAGCACCCCAAAAACTTACCCACGCTTGTAAATGGTGATTTTCACTACCCCATATCCATGCTGCTTCGTTGGGATTAGCTATTTCTTTTGTGCAATGTTTTGATGTCCAGTCCCATAACATTGATAATATAATATCTTCGGTTTTCTTATCCATTCTGTTCGGGTATAGCACTCCTTGAGAAGAGAAAAGCCAATATATTCTTTCTAAAATATATGCGTGCCAATGAAAACTGTTGGCCATAAACGAAGATTTCGTTTTTGAATAATAATCAGTGTAAATTGATTGAATATATTTATCGGCTTTTTCGGTGTATTTACCTAAATAATATGCTGAAGTAGCAAAACTTTCATACATCCACATACCGTTTTCCTTAGGATACGGATTTACATACAAATCCTCTAATGTTTCATGTTGACGTTTTATCATTGCGTCATTAGTTGATTTGTCTGATGCATGGATGTTTATGAATGTAAATAATATAAAGGTAAAAAATATGATATTATTCTTTTTCATGGCTTTAATTATAGTCCACTTAAAGAGTTCTTAAGTGGACTTTAAAAGGTTTAATTTAATAATTAAAATCTAATTCAACACTTTCACTACCATCACTAATTGTAATAATTCCACTACCAAATGTTGAATTCAGGAATGGTGAATCCATTAACTTTTCCGGATATAGATTAATAGTGTTACCATCAATTTGTGGTAGTGCTGAATAATCAGAGAATAACTTTAATGTAGTATTATAGAAACTACTATTATAGATTACATTATTGCTGTTTATATTTAATTGATTACCTATAATCTTATTTTGGAATTCATCGAATGAGCTGAAATCTTTTTTATCAGCTACCTCAAATATTATAGGAGAATATTGATCTGATAGTTTTAACCATCTTCCTTCACCGGTTATTCCTTCACCATAATCCTCTGCAGCTAACTTGGAATATCCTCCATTTACAATTTTAATGGCAGCAAATGCATTTGTTGATTCAGTAAATAACCATCCGAATTTTTCTATAAGTGGAAGTGTCTTTTCAATCCATATTGCTTGTCCTTTTGCATTACTCAGCCCATTACCCAATCTTTGTAATATCATAACACCTTTGTTTTGCACTCCCCATTCCGCATTGTAAACAGAACCGCTACTAAGCTTTTCTGGTTGTGTAAATATTCTTTTTGTATAATTCCCAGAGAAAATAATTCCATTCCAACGGTTTTGAGAGCTTACATTGTTCCATTCATCTTTACTTAGTGCTTCTTCCATTGTCATACCCATAACGAAATTAGGAGTTATCCATGTGTAGCGCAATAAACCTCCATTTTCTATAATAAATTTATAATAATTTTCGCCAAGCGCAGAACTTACACTCTCATTTGATTTTTTACCATAATTTCTTGATGTGTATGCATAATTACCATTGTTCGTATGTGAATTTACCAAGTTGCTTACAATCTTGTTTGGACGCCAAAATGTTGTTAATGTAGCCATATTTCCGGGATGTAAACTATATCTTGTAGGACCAATTCCAAAATGATACCATGCAAACTCCTCTGCACCACTTTTCAATATAGATTCTGAGCCGGGATAACACCTATGTCTGCTACCACCACGAACTCCGTTCAGTTGCTCGATAGCCCATTCTGTCCAATATACATTTAAGAAATTATCAGCAAGTTCTTTTAATTTTTCGTCCTCTGAAAAATCAACAAAGTTATAGATTGTATTTAGAGAATATTTAGCGTATGTTGGTGCTTCTATTTCAACCATCAGCCCATGTTGTGCTCTATTCTTGAAGTATGCTTTGAAATATTCTGTAAACTCTTTCCACAAAACTTCGGGCGTATTTCCGTCAGAATATGTTTTATCTTTATAGTTGGGATGATTTTTAAGAATCTGCGTTGCTCCCCAAAAACTTACCCATGCCTGTAAATGATGGTTTTCGCTACCCCAGATCCAAGATGATTCTTCAGGATTTGCTAATGATTTAGTACAATGCTTTGATGTCCAGTCCCAAAGAATTTCAAGAATAGAATTTTCAGCTTCTATCCCCATTCTATTAGGGTAATATTTACTGTATGAAGAATATAACCAATATATTCTTTCCAATAGATATGCATGCCAATGAAAGGCATTTGCTTCAAATGTGTTGTTGATTTGCGGATAATATTCCGAAGCAATTGTTTTTATAAACTGATCAGCCTTTTCTTTATCTTTTTCTAATGCATAACAAGCGGTTGCAAAACATTCGTACATCCACATTGGAGAATCTTTGGGTTGTGGGTCAATGTATGCTTTAAGTAATGCATCGTTTTGTCTTTTTGTCATTTCATCTTGTGGATGAAAAGGATCTAAATTATCAGATGCTGGAATATCTGAGTCATTACATGATGTAAAAAAAATAATACTAAGTATAAGATAAAAAAAGTATTTCATAGCTTTATTTTTTATTTTGTATTAAAATCTAATATTAAATTATCATTTCCGTATGTTAGTACTACCTTACCACTACGGTATTCAGAATTAATGTATGGACTGTTGAATGTATAATCCGGCAAATAATTGACAAACTCTCCTCCTATTGTTGGAATTTGAGGTGAGGTCAAGTTTAAAACTATTTCTTTATTGTCTTTACCACATCCTGTATATGTTAATATATGATATCCCGGAACAACAGTTTTATATAGATTTAGAGGATTGTCCAATATATCTTCCATAAATTTCTTAATATTGTCATAATCTGTTATGTCTGCTGATTCAATTATAATAGCAGCAAATTTATCTTCAGATATTATTGATGTATGATTATTATCCCACTTATAAGATTTATTTTTGATTTTTACAGTAGGAACATCGTGTGGACCATTAAAAAGAATTTGAGTCCCATTATTTCTTATGGCGTTTTCTTTCTCGTATGTTTCATCCCATAACACTGTACGTACAGCTGCGTATGCACCACCTTTCTGCACAAATATCCATCCGTTTTTTTCGATTAACTTATCCCAATTGTTCCCTAACCATATAGCTATATCCTGTGGACCTTCGTATTTGGTCGGATACCAGTCGGGTTGAGCTGCTGAATACTGTCTGAATTGTTGCAATATTAAAGTATTCTTATGTTGCACAGTCTGAAACATAATTTCCATGTCTATATTATTTGCGTCTTTGTGATATCCGTATGGTACTATACGTGAGTTCTCTGACTGGGCAAATGTCATACCATGCCAACGTCCGACAGCACTTAGATGAGAGTGTACAGCAGCCGGATGATCCATCTGTGTACCTAATATATAATAAGGAGTAATGTATGCATATCTCAATAATCTTGAATCAGTATTACACAGCATTCCTCGTTCTGCGCCTAATGGTCTTGGATAAATATTTTCTTCTTCGCCTATTCCTTTGGATATATATTCAAATTTACCTAAGCCTTCCCTATCTAAAGACATTTTCCATAGAATGTCAGGTAGTTCATAATCACAGAACATATTCCAAAATCCATAAACACCGGGATTACCTGCGCCACCCATATAGAAACTGATTAATTCTCCTCCATTTCCAAGTCCTCCAACGGTTTTGTGATTACGTGTTTTAGCTCCACCTCTAACTCCATCAATACTTACTTGTGTCCAGTCGGCCCAATATAAGGTAATGAATTTCTTCATTAATGATTTAAAATCCTCATTACCGCTATAAGAATATCCTAATTCTAAAAAGTTATATGAGTGTTTACTGTATGTCGGTGAACCATATTCAAGCATTATTCCTCTTTCCGCTCTTTCTTTAATATATTGGGTCATAAACTTTAGCCATGCCTCATAATGATCTGCTGCTTTATACTGTTTCCCGTCAGACAAGTTGGCACATCCTCCTATATATCTTTCTTGGGATACTTTTGTTGTACCATGGTATCCCGCGTGCCCGTATTCATATCCTCCACCAAATCCATAATCAGGATATATTCTGTCCCTATATAATGACTCGTTCATGAATATACGTGAAGTTACAAGATTACTCATTTTTGCATTAAGGTCATGATTTTCGCTTCCGTCCATCCACCACGTGTTTCCTTGAAATGCCAGATGAATATCATTCTTGATATAAGTTCTATTCCATAAAACCTCTAATAAACGTTTTTCTGTTTCTTTGTTTAGTCTTCCTTTGAATTTACCGCAATTATTGGAAAACCAATAATAAATTCGGCATAAAGCTGGAGTAACTTCAAGACTCCAACCGTCATGTGTCTTTTCACTTTCCTCCAATGCTTGCATTAAAATATCATTAGCTTGCTTTATGTCTTTTTTCAGATAAAGCATAGCAAAAGCTTTTGTAAATAGGGTCGCCTTTTTATCGTTTGTGATTTCTGTAAGGGAATGTTCAGTTCTTATTTTTTTACTGTTATTTGCTTCTTCTTTTCGTTGCAATAGTGTTTTGTCAGTAATACGTATTATTTTATTTGAAGAAATGAACTGTATATTATCAATATTTATTGATTTATTACCGGTGAAACCAGCCTCAAACTCACATAAAGTAACTTCTTTCCAGTTAAATTTTTTTTCAGCATTCAGAATAGATAATTTAGTTTCTATATTCTTCCACTTATTATGTGTATTAAAACCATTTATCTTCGCTGATGCTATTCTATTATTACTGTCAACAAGTTTTATAGTCCATTCGTCAGGACAATTTTCTTCTGGAGTTTTTAAATCGAATGATATTTTATGCTCTTTGTTTAAAGCTATACCCTTATCCCAAAGATTTAATATAAATCCAAATTTCTCAGATGGTTTTACGGATATTTTAACACTGAAATCACCTGTGGTTTTTTCTAAATGGTCTCTTTGGATGTTTTTAGGATTGTAACCTAAACTAATTCTTTTTTCTAAATCATAATTTATATGATTATTAAGTGATGAAGTTCCAAACAATCGCTTGGCCTCATCCCAAAAATCGTATGTTGCTTCTGACGATTCTTTTTTATCTTCAGAGGCTATGTTTATATTTGTTCCTCCTATTATGGAACACATTATGATTGATATTAGGATATTCATGGTATATAATTTTAAGATAAGGTTTGCCTATTATAAGGTATGATTATAATAATGCAAACCTTATTTGTTCTTAATTCATAGTGTATCGTTTGATACTTACTGTCATAGTCTTATTTGTTTCATTTACTTTATTTATATAAATGTAGGCTCTGTATTTTTTATCGGCAGTCTCTATCCATACTCCATATTCTGCTTTCAAGTCCATTGCATAGTCAGGAGCATTGTCGAAACCCATCTTTTCAAAGTCAACATCATCAACGTAAACTCCAAATTCGAGACGTGCTAAATGTTTGTCTCTCACCCCATATACTTTCCATAGCATACTTTGATTTGTTAGTTCTGAAGGTACGTTAAAATCCTGACGATAGTCAGAGTTTGAAGGGGAGATCAGTACGTGATTAAAATTTACTCCGCTTAATGGGCGATACAAATATATTAGGTCTATTTTACCAGGATTTTGTATAGCCTCTGTTTCTGAATATGATTTCATATCGGCAACAGAGAAGTAGCAATTATTTCCATCTGTTAACTCTATATCCAATTTCATATCCAGTTTTGAAATTTTATATGGCCCTAATTTATAATTAACTTCTTCACCAGTACTTGCTTTGGCTGAGAATTTAAAACTGACTTCTTTACCTCGTGCCTCTTCCGGTATATAGTAATAATACCTTAAAGAAGCGGCGCAGGTATCTTTAGTAAATTCAACGTATGTTGTATTACCGTCATTGACAGATGGTTTTCCAATTTCTATGGGAACGTCTTCTCCACTTAGGTTTGTGTGGAAAGATCTGTTTTCCAGATATGTGTTTTCAGAACCGGCTATAGATGCTTCTACTTGTGCCAATTCTATTTTCCCTTGCTCCGGTCCTAAAGACATGGCATATACGAATTCTATGTTGTTTCCGATGATATTTGGACCAATACTTCGTTTTATACAGTCGTTATGTAATGAGGTATTACCTTCAGGTATTTCGTAATCTTTCTCTGAACAACTATATAGTAATATTGGAGAAATAACAAGTAACAACTTTTTGATATAACTATAGTATTTCATAATATATGGTATGATTTAATTTATTACTCATAAGTTCTTTCTTGAACTGTAACTGTTACAGTATATGTTTTTCTAACTTTACGGTCTCCTGAAATTACAGTCCATTCTTTGGGTTGTAAGTCTGAGAAATCAACAAAACCTGTTATTTTAGGTTCCAATTTGGCATCAGGACATAAAGAAAACTGTGGCCATAAATTCTTCAGGTCAGTACCATACAATACTTCTACGTCAATGGTTTGAGCAATTGTATCAATTACAGGAGCTTTTGAACGTGCTATCTGATAATCTCTTCCTAATAATTCAAAGTTACTTACATAACATTCATTCCTATCTGTTATTAATAGACCATCCTCATCAACAGGGAATTTTGAGCATCCTATAATGGAAAATAATGTAATTGCAATAAATATTAGTCTTTTCATATTTTCTTCTTTTTAATTATAACCAAGGCTTGTTTTGAGTTAAGTTAGGATTCCTATCACGTTCACTTTGTGGAATTTTGAATATGTAACATCTTTGATAATCAAGTTCTGAAGCATTACGGAATACGGTCCTGATTCGTGTCCCATGAGTATCATATTCTTCAATACCATTACCCATTGGAGGACCCCAAACACGTTCCATAGCTCTCCATCTCCTGATATCAAATCCGCGGTGCCCTTCTCCTACTAATTCTACAATTCGTTCCTGTTCAATAGCTTTGAAGAACTCTTCTCTTGTAGATGTTTTGTTTGATGTTAACGGAGGAAGATTTCCTCTATGTCTGACTTTGTTTACTTTATCTATTGCATCTTCTGTTGGCACACCTTCTGCCTCATTTACAGCCTCTGCATACATTAAATATACATCCGCAAGCCTCATTATAGGCCATGCATAGTCACCCCAACTTCTATGTAATGTTTCCCCTTCATAATTTCTTACGAACTTTCTAAATACGTGTCCGGTGTTACAGCTACCATTGTAAGTAATATATTGGATGCCGTTAATTGTTTCTTTTGCATTCCATTTTTTATATACAAAAGGATGGAAAATGTCTGTGGTTCCTTCTGATACAAAATCTTTAGTTTCTCTTATCATTTCATAATTCCAAAGTATAGTAGATTTCATACGGAAATCTCTATTTTTATAGCTCTCTGGATTGATAGCTCCGTTTTCTATGTTGGGATCATTACTTAAAATTAGTTTTTCGCAAAAATCCCCGGTTATTGTTGATTGGTATCTATCCGCTAAAGATTGTTTGGGCATAACATAGTTTTGTGAATTGTTTTGGAATCTTCCTCCAAAGTCTCTTTGTAATTCTTCTTTTACTCCATCGGTATCGTATGCTCCGTGTGTGAATGACATAAGAACTTCCGGATCATTATTACCTGTTTTAGGTATAAACAGGTAATAATAATTAGGTAATGTTTCAGCCTTACCCAATCCTTCGTCTATACCTGGTTCACCATTCCTGAACAATGTTAATCCGTAATCGTTGATAACTTTTTTAAAATCTTCAGCAGCACCTTTATATGCTATTTTTGCTTCTTCCTTGTTTGGGGTAAATGTGTCTAATTCCGGCCAACCAAAATTATTCCAACATGCCCAATATAGTTGAAGTTTTCCTTTAAATGCCAATGCTGCAGGTTGAGATGCCCTGCCAAATGCAACAGCAGTTTTTGGAAGTTTCTCTGACGCATATTTGAAATCTTCATATATTTTTTTATATATTTCTGCTATAGGTGTTCGTGTTAGTACATCTGCCTCGTATTGCGTAATTGTTTTATCAAAATATGGAACATCACCCCACAGTGATATAAGTCTGAAATATACCAATCCCCTAAGAAAACGAGCTTCAGCCAATACTGGTTCAAGTTTTGGACGTGTGACTTCATTGGCCGATTCCAACATTTTATTTATATTTTCGATAACATAGTTAGTACTGTTAACTCCACCGTAAAGGTTTTTGAAATATTTGTCAAAAGAGTTTCCATACCCATTAGGACCATATTTCCCACCATATATATCATTGTAACTGGCTGCTGCTACATGTACAAATTCTCCATGTCCGTCCAAATAATAGTCTCTGTCAAATAATTGTCTTATTACAGAATATGTTCCAATTAATGCTGTTTCTGCATCACTTTCTGTTTGCCAGAATGTATCTCCTCCAACTTCTGTCGTCGGGGTTTGATTTAACAAATTATCTATACAACTTGTAGTAATCAATGATGCGGCAAAAAAAGAAACCAATATTAATGTTTTGTTATATATTCTTTTCATGATTATATTTTTAAATATTAACATTAAATCCAAAAGAGAATGATCTTACAAGCGGATACAAACTGTTTACATCTCCTCTTTCGGGATCAATACCTCTATATGAGGTTATTGTAAATATATTTTCTGCAGAACCATAGAAACGAATACTTTCAATTCGTAATTCTTTACATAACTTTCCTTTAAGAGTATATCCTATTTGTAGATTTTTTAGACGTAAATAATTCATATTGTCAAGCCATGACGATGATTCGGCTCTTGAATTACCACTTGCTCCTTGACGTGGCCAAGGTCCTTCTCTATTATCCCAGGACCACCAGTTGTTGTACTGATCCCAAGTGATATTTTTCCCAGTAGAGAAAGATGTGTTATTATAAAAATCAGAAATCCAATAGGTCTTTCTGCCTAAAGCTCCGTTTAATAGACCAGATAAGTCAAATCCTTTGTAGGCAAGATTAAAATTAAATCCAAAGTTGGTATTTGGTCTGTCAAAATTTGAGTTTGGTTTAGCTATTTTATCATTACCGTCTATCTTTCCATCTCCATTTATATCTTTAAGCAGAATATCTCCAGGTGATGCATTTTGTGGTGTTGTATTATATATATCAGCCCATGATTGAGCTATCCCGTAATCTTCATAACCATATACAAAATGATATGGCATTTCAAGATATACATTTCCTCTCATAAGCCTTTCATTCCATTCTTCAAGTTTATTGCGATTGTAAGAAATATTGAAATTCAGTCTGTACTGAAAATCTTTAAAATGGTCATTCCATGTTATATTGGTCTCAAATCCTCTGTTTCTAAGTTTTCCGATATTCATTCTTGGGGCATTATATAGACCTTCAAGGAATATTGACAAGTCAGAAGGACGATTCATTCCGGACGTAAGTCTGTCGTAATAATCAAGTTCTAAACTTAATCTATTATTAAAGAATCCTAAATCTAATCCAACATTCATTACTGACGTTTTTTCCCATGATAATTCAGGATTGATAAGTTTTTTATTAACAAATCCTTTGACTATAGACTGGTTTAATATATAATTTGCTGTGGATAATGTTTCTTGCTGTTCGTATTTGCCGACTCCGCTATTGTTTCCTAAACTACCGTATGAAAACCTGAATTTTCCATTTGAGAAAATATCTTTTAAGGGTTCAAAGAATGATTCTTCTCTAAAACGCCATCCTACAGAGAATGATGGGAAAAACCCCCATTGTTGTGAACCTATAAACTTAGAAGATGCATCACCACGCAAACTTGCTTCGAATAAATATCGGTCGTATGCGGCATAATTGATTCTGCCAATGACAGATCGCAATCCTTCTGTATCTGAAGCTCCGCCATTTTCTACAACATTTTTAAGAGCGGCATTTATTTCGTGCATGGAATCATGTATTCTGTCTTTTCGTGAAGCGGAAAGATTTCTGTTATACCAATATTCCTGACTGTATAAAGCCATTATATTTATGTCGTGATTACCTTTTATGTTAAAATGATAGTTTAATTTTCCATTAAATTGTGTTTTATATCCTGTATTTATTTTATTAGAAACTCCAGGATTTGATATTGATGTAATACCATCCCTTTCATTCTGAAAATCGTATAATGTAGTTTCAGTAAATGCTTCCCATGCAAATTGGTTGTAATAATTCATGGAGTAATCAACTTGAGCTGTCAATCCCTTTATAGGTTCCCAATTAAAATAGATGCTTGGAAGAAATTCTTGCCTGTTTTGATGTTTTTGTCTATTTTGGAACGTAGAATATGGATTTGCAACATTTTGGTCTTCATTATATGCCATGGCACCACCATATCTTCCTGATTCTGGGTCATACGGCAATACTCCGGCAGCTGCTAACATTGTTCCAGCCATACCTCCATCTGAATCGGCAAATCCAGTAGTAAATATATAGTTCCATTTTGACCAGTTACCGCTTATTTTAACACCGATATTCATATTGTCTTTAATTTTATATTCGGCATTTAATCTGGCATTATATAATTTATAGTCATTGTTTATTTGAAGACCATCTTCATCTATTGTTCCTAACGAGAAATAAAAAGTAAATCTGTCTGTCGTTCCTGAAACAGAAGCGTTTGTTTTCCAAACTTTGCTGTCGCGCATTACTACATCCCACCAGTCTGTGTTTGGGTATAGAAATGGATCAATCCAACTCATTGCCATCCATTGATCTATAGTACCGTTCTTGTAATTATAAGCATCTGGTAACTTATTTACTGCTTCTAATTTTTGATGTGCTGTTAAAACCCTTGCATAATCATTCATCATCGGATAAACATCAGTAGCAGCCTTACCTATTGCCAAAGAACTGGATACACTTACTTTACTTTTTTCGTGACCTTTCCCTGTTCTTGTTGTAATAAGAATTACTCCATTGGCAGCTCTTGAACCATAAACTGCTGCCGATGCAGCATCTTTTAATACAGTAACGCTTTCTACGTCGTCCATATTTATTCTGTTGATATCAACGTCGGGCATACCATCGACTACTACCAAAGGATTAGTATTGTTTACGGTTCCTAAACCACGAATTGTAAGGTTTATGTCATTCCCACCTGCCATACCACTATTTTGAGTAACAGCCAAACCTGGAAGCATACCTTGAAGTCCGACAGCAGCATTAGTAATTGAACGTCCGGCCAAAGCCTCATCAACTTTCATGGTTGCTACAGATCCTGTAAGGTTTACTTTCTTTTGAGTTCCATAACCAACAACTACAACTTCATCAAGCAATTCGGAGTCATCTTTCAAAGTAATGGCCATTAATTTGTCAGGATTAGCTTTTATTGATTGTGACTGATAACCAATGTATGAAACTTCAATCATTGAATTTTCGGATACATTTAATGTAAAGTTTCCGTCAAAATCAGTAATGGTACCATTGGTTGTACCTCGTTCCATAATGGTAGCACCGATTACCGGTTCTCCTTTTGTATCAATTACTTTTCCTGTAATCTTTTTCTCTTTTGTTGATACTGTTTCTTTCTTTGTAGGTGATACTATAATCTTATTACCCGAAACGACATAACTTAATTGTTGTTTTGCCAATTCATTGGTCAATACTTCTTTTAATTCTTTTCCCTGACCGGAAATAGTAATTCCCCCTTTGTTGTCTATTTCGATGTCCCTATATGAGAAACGGTATGATGTCTGTTTCTCTATTTCTCTGAATAATTCTTTTACAGTCGCATTCTTCAGATTAAGATTAACTTGCCCTGTTTGGGAATAACCCCCAATAAATGTTAACATACACAAAGATAGAAGGGCAGGACGTAGCTTGAAATGATGTTTTTCATTACCTTTGTGCTCTAAATCAATTAATTGCTTTTTTGTTTTCATAAAGTGGTAAAATAAATTAAGGTTTAGTTTCTTGATACTATTTGCTACATAGTTTCGTTTGAAGGACTGACCTTACTCTTTGCTCCGGGTAATTTGCCGATTATCCGGAGCTCTTTTTCTTTCATGTTTTCATGGCTCTGTGGTTTAAAGGTTAATAATCATTTTCTTGTATTGATTGTAATCATACAGTCTTCGTTTTTATAGTTAAACTTATAATGTATCTTTAAGACTCTCATTATACTTTCTATATTTTCGTCTTCAAAAGTACCGGTGTAGATGTCATTCAATAGTTTTTCATCATTTACATTGAATGTAACCGCAAACTTTCTTGACAGACAGTCGAATACATTTTTTAATGGCTCGCTACGGAATACTAATTCCTTGGTCATCCATGCTGTCTCCATTCTGTTATTTGTTCGCTCGTGTATCAGTTCTCCGGTATTTTTATTGTAAATTACTTTCTCGTTTGGTTTTACGTTTATACTTCTGTATGGTGGACGTTCAGTAGTTATGTTTACGTTTCCTTCTACGAGTGACATTTCCACCATGTCCTTGTCTTCGTAAGCATATACATTGAATTTAGTACCGAGTACTGTAACATCCATGTATCCTGTTCCTACTGTGAACTTCTTTTCTGTATCTTTTTTCACTTCGAAGAAACCTTCGCCAGACAGTTTTACTTTTCTGTCCTCACGACCGAAATCCTGACTGTATGTCAATGATGATTTTGCGTTCAGGTGTACTATTGTGCCGTCAGGAAGAGTGACAAGAGATTTGCCATAATCGCCTGAACGTATCACTACGTTTTGTTCGGCAAGGGTGTTTATTGTCTGGTTTTGCATGTATGTCAGAACAGTCAGACTTCCGGCTATAATAAACAGCAGTGAAGCTGCTATTTGTATCCAATACCTACTTAGCGTGAATCTTGGTTTTGTCTCTTTTCCGGTGATGTGAAGACTACTGTAAAGTTCCTCAATCTTTTCATCGGGAAGAGGCTCGTAGTTGCAGTATCTGTCCCATTCAGAATACATCATTTCTTTTAGCTCTGAATCAGAAATGCCGTTAATTCCTGATTTCAGTTCCTGAAATTCCGCCGGCGAAATTTCGCCGGAGCGGAATTTGTTCAACAATCCTGTTACCTTACTGTTTAAATGCGCGCTCATAATAACCTACTTTTTTATGAATAATATCCGTAATAACGGGATTTATAACATATTAAAATGTATGTTGTATAACATTTTTTTATTGTTATGATGTTATTTGCCATACGTTTGAAATAAAATGCCTTGTCATTCGAACTAAAACGACAAGGCGTTTTGGCTCGAATGACAAGGCGTTTTATTTAACAGTTTTTTTACTTCTTATGTTGATAATATGAAGAATAGGAATAACGGGTAGTATTGCTTCAGTTCTTTTCGCAGTATTTTTAATGCGGCAGACAATTGGTTTCGTATGACTTGTTCCGTTATTGATAATTGGGAAGCTATTTCTGATATAGACATGCCGTATTCTTTATTTAACTCAAATATTTCTTTTTGTCGTGGCGACAAATGGCCTTTGGCAATATCCAAAGCCTTTGTGAATTTGTCGTAATCCAATTCGGCAGGTATGTCTTCTGCTGATGTGATCAATTCGTTTTTGTATTCCACATAATCTTCCATTGAGGGAGTGTTGATTTGTCTTCTTAACTCCTTTAACAGAAAATGGTATGCTATTGTGAATATGTATGACTTGAATGATTCTTCCGGATTGAGATTTTCTCTGTTGGTCCATATACGCAGAAACGTTTCCTGTACCACATCATCTGTAGCACTTTCAGATTTAAGGTATTGGAAGACGAAACGGTAAAGTCTGGATACCCATTGGGAATAAAGTTCCTTATAGGCTTTTTCCGAACCGTTTCTTACTTCTTTTATCAGGTCTCTTTCTTGCATATTGTGTTTATGTTATGTAATCAAGTCACGCAAAGTTATACTAATTTTTCTATATTCAGGTATAAAAAACAGAAAAAGCCGCAAAATACTGTCAACAGTACCTTGCGGCTTTTTTTTAAATCTTAATTCCAAAGCACGGCTTAAGCCTTAACTCCGTTGTATTCGTCAGATACAGTCAATTTCTTGCGACCTTTAGCACGACGTGCTGCCAATACTCGGCGACCATTTGCAGTAGCCATTCTTTCACGGAAACCGTGTTTGTTTTTTCTCTTTCTGTTAGAGGGTTGGAATGTTCTTTTCATTTTTGTATATACTATTTATGTTATTATTCTATGCGTTCGGGTTGCAAAATTAGTGACTTTTTTTTAATAATCAAAGATATAAGTCATTTTTACACAAAACTTTTTGCGTTTTTTCGTGATTTAGATTAATTTTGCACCCGAATTATTGTTCTGAATATCAATTAATACATATAATATATAAAGATTTCTACTTATGATTAATGCTCAAGACATTAAAATCGGAACAGCTATCCGTATGGACGGCAAGATTTATTTCTGTATCGACTTCCTTCATGTAAAGCCGGGTAAAGGAAACACTTTCATGCGTACTAAATTGAAAGATGTTGTTGACGGTTACGTTTTGGAACGTCGTTTTAATATTGGTGAAAAACTTGAAGATGTACGTGTTGAACGTCGTCCTTATCAGTATTTGTATAAGGAAGGTAACGATTATATCTTCATGAATCAGGAAACTTTCGAACAGGTGCCTATAGCACATGATCTTATAGAAGGTGTTGATTTCTTGAAAGAAGAAATGGTTATTGAGGTTGTTTCTGATGCTTCTACTGAAACAATTCTTTTTGCAGAATTGCCGGTTAAAGTTCAATTGAAGGTTACTTATACAGAACCTGGATTGAAGGGTGATACTGCTACAAACGCTACTAAGCCTGCTACAGTAGAGACAGGTGCTACTGTACGTGTTCCATTGTTCATCAATCAGGATGAAATTATCGAAGTTGATACTCGCGATGGTTCATACGTAGGTCGTGTAAAGGCTTGATAATAAATACTGTATCAATTCAATTATAAATGGGGATGACACCGTCATCCCCATTATTGTTTTTATCCGAAACAAATTCCCATTCTTCTTCCTTGGATGAGAAGTTCATTGTCTTCAGTGACTAAGCGTAACTTCCCTGCTGTATCTTGTAACGGAATGGAATCTATTTTATTCCCTTGTAATGCAACCATTCGGCCAAATTCTCCCTTTGAAATTAGTTCTACGGCATGTCCTCCCATCATAGTTGCAAGATTCCTGTCGAATGATGTCGGGCTTCCTCCGCGCTGTATATATCCCAATACAGTTTCTCTTGTTTCAAAGCCTGTTTCATATTCTATTTCTTCGGCAATGTATTGTGCGGCCTTTTTCCCGTCGGGTGTATTTATGCCTTCTGCAACCACAACGATGGAATATGGCTTACCTTTTTTTAATCTGTTGATTATCGTGTCGCCGATTCTATGTATGTCAAAAGGTATTTCAGGCATTAATATAATATCTCCTCCTCCTGCCATTCCAGAGTATAGGGCTAACCATCCGGCTTTGTGCCCCATAACCTCTATTACCATTACCCGCTGGTGTGAACTGGCCGTTGAATGCAGTCTGTCAATGGCATCCGCAGCGATGGATACAGCAGAATCAAAACCGAATGATATATCTGTACCCCATACATCATTGTCTATTGTTTTAGGAATACTGATTACGTTTATACCTACTTCCATCAGTTTTGCGGCAGTCTTTTGTGTCCCGTTTCCACCGATGCATACAAGGCAGTCTATACCGTAATTCTTGATTGTGTTCTGAATGATTGACGGCTTGTTGCCGTTTGTTGATGTTGATGTGTTTTTAAATGGCTTTTCGCGTGATGTGCCAAGTATGGTTCCACCTAAGGTTAGAAGTCCGGAAATAGAGTCTTCTGTCAGACGATTTACTTGACCGTCAATCAAGCCGCGGAAACCGTTATGAATTCCGTAAACTTCCATTCCATAATGATTTAGAGCACTTTTGCATACTCCGCGTATTGTAGCATTTATACCCGGACAATCTCCTCCGGATGTCAATATTCCTATTTTCATAATAGCCGGTAATTAATTTGTGATGTAAAGTTATTAAAAAAAGAAGAATTATTCGATTTTAATAAAAAATAATCTTGTCATCCATATATATAAAGATAAAAAACATACCTTTGCATAATATCAAATGAAAATTTGTAATCAATATGAATTCGACCAAATTGATTGACAGAATATTTGTACCACGTAGGAAACAAATCGAAATGTATTCTGCCAAAGCAGAAGAAATACAAAATAAAGTCTTGAGAAGGCTTGTCGATACCGCTCTATGCACAGAGTGGGGGAAAAACTGTAATTTTAAAGATATTAAGGGGTATTCTGATTTTAACAGACTTCCTGTTCAGACGTATGATGATATAAAAGGGTATGTTGACCGTATGCGTCATGGTGAAAAGAATATACTATGGCCTGGACAAGTGAAGTGGTATGCAAAATCTTCCGGAACTACAAACGACAAGAGCAAGTTTATACCTGTATCAAAAGACGGATTAAAGAATATTCATTATAGAGGTGGAATAGATGCTGTGGCTTTGTATTTGGGTGAAAATCCAAATAGCAGATTCTTTTCCGGAAAGGGATTGATTCTTGGTGGAAGTCATTCACCAAATTATAATCTGAAAGACAGTCTCGTTGGCGATTTGTCGGCAATTTTGATTCAGAATGTAAGTCCACTGGTCAATCTTATACGCGTTCCGAGCAAAGAAATAGCCTTGTTGGGAGAATTCGAAGAAAAAGTAGAAAAAATAGCGTCGTCAACTATAAATAAGAATATAACAAACATATCGGGCGTTCCTTCATGGATGTTGGCTGTGATAAAACGTATCTTGGAGAAAACCGGGGCTAAGACTTTGGATGAGGTATGGCCAAATCTGGAAGTCTTTTTCCATGGTGGGGTATGCTTTACTCCGTATAGGGAACAGTACAAAAGCCTGATACAATCTGACAAAATGCACTATATGGAAACATATAATGCAAGTGAAGGATTTTTCGGCCTGCAAAGTTCACTGTCTGATCCTGCAATGTTGCTTATGATTGATTATGATGTGTTCTACGAATTTATACCGTTTGAAGAGTTTGATAGCGAAAATCCTACAGTGATTCCGTTATGGGATGTGGAGGTTGGAAAGAATTATGCGATGGTTATTAGTACATCATGCGGATTGTGGAGATACATAATAGGTGATACAGTTAAATTTACACAGAAAAATCCGTATAAGTTTGTAATAACAGGACGTACAAAACATTTTATCAATGCCTTTGGAGAGGAACTTATGGTTGACAATGCGGAAAAAGGATTGCAAGTAGCTTGTAAGGAAACGGGAGCACAGGTTTTGGAATATTCTGCAGCCCCGGTCTTCATGGATTCTAATGCAAAGTGCCGTCATCAATGGCTTATAGAATTTAGTAAGATGCCTGATTCAATAGAACATTTCCGTCATGTCCTGGATAAAGCCTTGCAAAGTATAAATTCTGATTATGAGGCTAAAAGGCATAAGGATATAACATTACAGGAACTTGAAGTCATAGTTGCCCGTCAAGGATTGTTTCATGATTGGCTTAAACAGAAGGGCAAGTTGGGAGGTCAGCATAAAGTTCCACGCCTTAGTAATAATCGTGAACATATTGACAGTATGTTGAGATTGAATATATAAAGTTCTTTTGAACTAAAAAATGAAGCATTCACATTATAAAACGTTTTAATGAAACTATCTACATTACATACATTGCCTTTAGCGGTAATAATTATATTACTTTATGCTTGTGCCAGTACCGGAACTCCGGACGGAGGCCCGTATGATGAAACTCCGCCTAAATTTGTACGTGCGACTCCCGAGCCGAACGCTACAAATAATAAACGTAAGAAAATTGCAATAGAATTCGACGAATTCATAAAGATAGAAAATGCGGCGGAGAAAGTGATAATATCGCCTCCGCAGACTGAGATGCCTGAGGTTAAGGCTTCGGGTAAAAGAGTCTTGGTGGAGTTCTTTGATACTTTAAGAGATAATACTACTTATACAATAGATTTCGGAGACGCCATAGTGGATAATAACGAGGGTAACCCTATGGGAAATTTCTCGTATGCATTTTCTACCGGTGAGATAATAGATACTATGGAGGTTTCCGGGACTGTACTGAATGCGCAGGACCTTGAGCCGATAAAGGGAATACAGGTAGGACTGCACAGTAATCTCAATGATTCGGCTTTCACTTCTTTACCTTTCGTGAGAATATCACGTACGGACAGTAGAGGGCATTTTACCATTAAGGGAGTCGCGCCTGGTAAATATAGAATATATGCTTTGAAAGATGGAAATCAAAATTATCTTTTTGATTCAAAAACAGAAATTATAGCATATTCTGATTCTATTATAGTGCCTTCTATGGCACCTGCTGTAAGACAGGATACTGTATGGAATCCTATTGACACTTTGAAAATAGATACTGTAAAAACTGTAAATTATACCCGTTTTATGCCTGATGATATTATCCTCAGGGCATTCAAAGAAGAGAATACTATTCAATATCTTGCAAAGAGCGAAAGAGAGCAACTTAACAGATTCTCGTTGTATTTTAGTGCAAAGGCTGATACGTTGCCTACGGTCAAGGGACTAAATTTTGATGAAAATAATGCTTTCATAATAGAACCGTCATCCAATAACGATACTATAAGATACTGGATTAAAGATACCGTGCTTTGTGAGAGAGATACTCTTGCGCTCCAGGTTGATTATCTTTTTACAGATTCATTAGGAAAGCTGGTACCGAAACGTGACACTCTTTTAATGATGAATAAAATCAATAAGGAGAGACGTATGGCTATGGCCCGTGAGGAAATGGAGAAGAAGGAAAAAGAGCTTAAGAAAAGACGTAGGAAAGGTGATAGTACGAATGTTGTAGAAGTGAAGTTCTTTAGTATGAAAGTCGATGCTCCGTCGTCTATGGATATTGGTCAGAACATCTGTATTTCGTTTGAAGAACCGGTTGAAAGTATTGATACTTCGGCAATTCATATAGATCTAAAAGTTGATACCCTTTGGAACGAGGAAAGATTTATTTTGATGGCTGATAGTGTACAACCCCGAAAGTATCATATATTGAGCCGATGGAATCCTGGAAGTGAGTACAGACTAAGAATAGACTCTGCGGCAGTAAAGAGCATTTATGGCCTGCATACGGATAAGGTTGAGAATACATTGAAGATAAAGATGCTTGAAGATTATGGCACATTATATCTTAATATAAGTGGAGTGGAAGGCAGTGGCGTAGTTCAGTTGCTTAATTCAAGTGACGCTGTAGTAAGAGAACAGAAACTGAAAAAGAATAATACTTGTGATTTTTATTTCCTTCAGCCTAATACCAAGTATTATATAAGGATGTACATTGACAGTAATAACAATGGTAAATGGGATACAGGTGATTATGGAAAGAAAATTCAACCTGAAAGTGTATATTACTTCCCGAAGGTTTGGGAAATGAAGGCTAATTTTGAGTTTGAGGAAAATTGGGATGTCAACGCACTGACCCCTGACAAGCAGAAACTGGATGAGATAAAGAAGCAGAAACCGGAAGAAGCCAAGAAAGTAAAAGACAGGAATAAAGAAAGAGCAAAAAAATTAGGATTGACAAATGATTAAGCGATTATGTCTATGCATATTCTTATTATTTACAATAGGAATATGTGCCAATGCACAGTGCGGGGCCGTGAACGATGCGATAAAACCGGGAGAGGAACTCTCATACGAACTGAAGTTCAACTGGAAGTTTATCTGGATAAACGCAGGATGGGCAAAGATGACCGTAGATACTGTAACTTACGATGGGAAGCAATGTTTGAAGACTGATTTGGAATCGTTTACAAACAGAAAAATAGATATGTTTTTCAGAATGCGCGACACTCTTACATGTCTTACCACAGAAGATCTGGTCCCTCTGTATTTCCGTAAAGGCGCGGCGGAAGGGAAAAGATATAGTGTGGATGATGTGAAGTTTAGTTACAGAAACGGTAAATGTATTGTAGACCAATATAGAACGGTGAATGGTAATATGCGTAAAAACTACCAGGAGTCTGCAGTATGTGTATATGATATGTTGAGTATTCTTCTTCAGGCACGTTCTTATGACGCAACCGATTATTCTCCGGGAGATAAAATCTTGTTTTCTATGGCAACAGGCAAGGATATTGATAAACAGACTCTTATATACCGGGGCAAGGAAGTGTATAAGGCGGAGAACGGAATGAAGTTTCGTTGTCTTGTCTTTTCTCTTGTGGAGTATGATAAAGGAAAAGAGAAAGAAGTTATCACATTCTATGTGACTGATGACAGAAATCACTTGCCGGTACGTCTGGATATGTACCTGAATTTTGGTTCAGCTAAGGCTTTCCTTACTGAAATAAAAGGTAATAGACATCCGCTGGATTCATTGGTTGAATAATTTGTTGTTGATTTAAATTGATATATGATGTTTAGCTTGTGTGGGAAAAAACTACCCGTTATATTGATTGTAGTTGTATTTTTGTGTGTATTCCCTTTTTTTATTAATGCATATTGCACGAATATTGTAAAAGAAAACGGTGAGGATAGTGCCAGGTATTCGTGTGTAGAGGTACCTGAGTATGTGGTGTTTTGTGGTGATACCGTAAACTTGAAACGCTATGACCGATATGAACGCATGGATAGGGAATTAATGGCTTTTTCATTTATGCACAGTACGTCAATACAGACGCTGAAAAGAGCACATAGGTATTTCCCGGTAGTTGAGCCTATATTGAAAAAGAACGGGATTCCCGATGATTTTAAATATCTCATGGCTATAGAAAGTGCTTGTAATCCTATCGCACGTTCTGGAGCAGGAGCAGCCGGCTTGTGGCAGTTTATGCCTGTTACCGGCAGGGAATATGGACTTGAGGTAAACTCTCATGTAGATGAGAGATACAATATAGAGAAATCCACAAGTGCCGTATGTAAATATCTTAATGACGCTTATAGTAAATTTGGCGATTGGATAAGTGTTGCCGCATCGTATAATGCCGGTCAGGGAAGGATAGCCCAACAGCAGGAAAGGCAATATACAGAAGAAACATTGGATTTATATCTTGTAGAGGAGACCGCAAGATATGTATATAGGATTTTTGCTGCAAAAATGTTATTTGAGAATCCTGAGGCTTTTGGTTTTTATCTGCGTGATTCTGAATTATACGAACAGATAAATTACCGGACGGTGAAGGTTACTGAGACTATTACAGACCTTGCCCGCTTTGCCCGTAGTCAGGGTACTACATACGCTCTTTTGAAAAATCTTAATCCTTGGTTGAGGGATACATCTCTTCCTGACAAGAATGGAAAAGAATATATCATAAAGATACCGGAGCTGTTGGATTGATAGAATTATTGTAACCTAATTAAACATTATATCATGAAAAAACAATTGTTATTAACAGCAGTGTGCGCATGTTCATTGTCGGTTTCTGCACAAACATTTAAGGAATGGCAGGATCCGGAAATAAATGAGATTAACCGCGCGCCTATGCATACCAGTTTCTTCTCATACGAGGACATCGATGCCGCAAACAATGGTGTGAAGGAAAAGTCTGATAATTTTATGACACTGAATGGCGTATGGAAATTTTTCTGGGTAGAAAATGCGGATCAACGTCCTACTGATTTTTTCAAAGTGGATTATAACGATAAAGGTTGGGGCGATTTGCGTGTTCCGGCAGTATGGGAACTGAACGGTTATGGCGATCCCATATACGTTAATGTCGGTTATGCATGGCGTAATCAATATAAGAACAATCCTCCGTATGTTCCTGTAGAGAAGAATCATGTAGGCTCGTACCGCAAGGAAATAATTGTGCCCGCCGATTGGAAAGGCAAGGATATAATCGCTCACTTCGGCTCTGTTACTTCCAATATGTATCTTTGGGTGAACGGTAAGTTTGTGGGATACAGTGAAGACAGTAAACTTGAGGCTGAATTTGACATAACAAAGTATTTGCTTCCCGGGAAAAAGAATATTATAGCATTTCAGGTTTTCCGCTGGTGCGATGGTACATATCTTGAAGATCAGGATTTCTTCCGTTACAGTGGTGTTGGACGTGACTGTTATTTATATGCCCGTAATCGTAACCGCATTGAAGACATCAGAATAACTCCTGATTTGGATAGTGAGTATAAGAATGGAACATTGGATATAAATATTAGTCTGAAAGGTAATAATAGTGTTGTTTTGGAACTTATAGATGCACAAAGCAACATTGTTGCAGTAAAAGAAGTAAAAGGTTCCGGAAAAATCAATACTGAAATAGCAGTTGAAAATCCATTTAAATGGACAGCAGAGACGCCGTATCTTTATACTCTGCGCGCAAGTGTAAAGGGGGGGAGTGAAACAACAGAAGTTATTCCTTTGAAAGTAGGTTTCCGTAAGATTGAATTGAAAGATTCTCAAATATTGGTTAATGGCCAACCGGTTTTGTTTAAAGGGGCAAATCGTCATGAAATGGATCCTGACGGTGGTTATGTCGTATCGCGTGAACGTATGCTCCAGGATATCCAGATAATGAAAAAATTCAATATCAATGCGGTGCGTACATGTCATTATCCGGACGATTCTTATTGGTATGAGCTTTGTGACAAGTATGGAATATATATGGTTGCGGAGGCGAATATAGAATCACATGGAATGGGATATGGTGAAAAAACACTTGCAAAGAACAAGAAATATGCCAAAGCTCATTTGGAACGTAATATGCGTAATGTACAACGTAACTTTAATCATCCGAGTATCATTTTCTGGTCTTTGGGTAATGAAGCCGGGTATGGTCCGAACTTTGAGGCTGCATACGATTGGGTAAAAGCTGAAGACAACAGCCGTGCTGTGCAGTATGAGCGTGCAGGATTTTCAGGGAAAACCGATATTTTCTGTCCGATGTATTACAGGTATAAGCCATGTGAAGAATACTCAAAAGATGACAGCAAGCAGAAACCGCTTATACAGTGCGAGTATGCTCATGCAATGGGAAATTCGCAGGGAGGTTTCAAGGAATATTGGGATTTGATACGTAAATATCCTAAGTATCAGGGAGGTTTTATCTGGGATTTTGTTGATCAGTCTTGTCGTTGGACCGGAAAGGATGGAAAAATGATATATGCTTACGGTGGTGACTTTAACCGTTTTGATGCCAGTGATAACAACTTCTGCGATAATGGTCTTATCAGTCCTGACCGTGTACCTAATCCGCACATGTACGAGGTGGGTTATTTCTATCAGAATATATGGACTACTCCGGGTGATATTGGTAAAGGAGAGATAAAAATATATAATGAGAATTTCTTCCGTGATCTTTCTGCTTATCGTATGGAATGGGAAGTTATGAAAGACGGTAAACCTGTACGCACCGGAATTGTTGATGAGCTTAATGTTGCTCCAGGACAGAGTGTAACAATGAAATTAGATTTAGGTAATATTGATGACTGCGGTGAATGGCTTCTGAATGTGAAATATATACAGAAGATGAGTGAGAATCTTGTACCTGCAGGACATGTTGTAGCTAAAAATCAGATAGTATTGAAAGAATATGAACTTTCTGATTTGGCGTTCTCTAATATTGAGAAGTCGAATATGAAGATTGTTGTACCAATGGCTAATGATGAAAACTCAAACTGTTTGGAGATTGTAGGTGAGGCATTTAATATACAGTTTGACAAGAAGAACGGTTTTATGGATAGCTATACTGTAAACGGTGTACAGATGATAAAGGAGGGCGGACAGCTTACTCCAAATTTTTGGCGTGCTCCTACAGACAATGATTATGGTGCAGGACTTCAGAATAAATATTCGGTATGGAAAAATCCTGAACTCAAACTTCTTTCTATGAGGCATGAGCAGAAAGATAACATGATTGTTGTCTGTACAGAGTATGAGATAAGAAGCGTACATGCAAAATTGTATCTTACTTACACCATAAACAACGAGGGTGCGGTAAAGGTCAATCAAAGAATGGCGGCGGCGCAGGATGTAGCTGTTCCCGACATGTTCAGGTTTGGAATGCAGATGGTAATGCCTGAATCCTTCGAAAGAATCTCTTATTATGGTCGTGGACCTATAGAAAACTATATTGACAGGAAGCATAGTACTGATCTCGGCATTTATAATCAGACTGTTACAGAACAATTCTATGCTTATATTCGCCCACAGGAGAATGGAACCAAAACTGATATTCGTTGGTGGAAACTCTTTAATGACGAAGGTAAGGGCTTGCAGTTTGTAGCGGCAGAACCTTTCTCTGCGTCAGCTTTGCATTACACAATAGAATCACTTGACGATGGAGTTCAAAAAGATCAACGCCACTCTAACGAAGTATCTCCTTCTGACCTTACAAACTTCCTTATAGACAAGGTTCAGCAAGGTTTGGCTTGCGAAAACAGTTGGGGAGCAATTCCACGTCCGGAATATCGGGTCCCATACGCAAACTATGAGTTTACGTTTATCATGACTCCCGTTTCTGATGTAGTTGTAATGGAATAATGAAAATAAATATAGATAAAGGACATTGCTTATAATTGTTGATTATGGGCGATGTCCTTTATATTTATAATAAATTTACTTTTTTAGTAATGTATCGAATAGGTTTTTCCATTTTTCAGCTATGATTTCTGGAGAAAATTTTGCCCGGAAGGCAACTGCATTATGTCTTATTCTGTCAATATCCTTTTTATGTAATGATGTTACATTGATTAATGTCTCTGCAAATTTGTTCTCATCAAAACATTCAACAGTGAATCCATATTCTCCGGATTTATTTATTACTTCTTCTACTCCGGATGAACAAGCAAAAGCAATAGGAATAACACCTGAGGCCTGTGCCTCAGTAAGGCAAAGAGGCCAACCTTCAGACTGTGATGTCAGAACCAATATTGAGGCTTTGTCATAATATTGTTGTACATCTTTATGTTCTCCTTTGAAGGATATTCTTTTTAACTTAAGTTTTGCAGACAGTTGTTCAAGTTCTTTTCTGTCCGGACCGTCACCTACAATTTCCAAATTCCAGTCATTGAGCCTGTCTTGAATCATTGCCCATATTCTAAGTACTCTATCAATCCTTTTATACCTGTTGTCAAGTCTTCCGCAGAAAAGTATTGTGTTTTCTTTGTCATAGTTTACGTTTTCTCTTATTTTTTCAGGGTTCTCAATTGCTACTATATGAGATTCTTCTGGGGCGATTCCAAAAGCTGAACATGTTTGCTTTTTATAGCTGTCGCATAATACTGTATAGCTGTCACAGCTATTATATATCTTAAAACTTCTTTTTATAGCCATTCGTTTGGCCTTACCACCTTTGTTGTCTGGATATATTTTATTCCATAGCAATTTCCATATAATTTTCTTTAAAAATGAGTTTTGTCGACGAGCTATTATTGAATATCGTTGCCAGAATGGTTCTCCATGATTGGCGAATACCAATTTTATACCGGTACGTTTCCAAATTCCTGTTATGTCGTAAATGTAGTCAACTACTTGTACAAGAATGTCTATATTTAACTTATTTATAAGTTTTTCTATGTCTCTTGATTTGGCTGTTGCGTTCCCGGAAATCTTTACTATTGTTATATATTCAGAGAGAGATTTGTTGTATAATGATTTGTTTTCCGATGTAGTGAAAACGTATATTTTATATTCGTTATTTGTCTTGTCGCATTTGGTTAGATGCTGTGCGATATCTATAGTTATTCTTTCAGCTCCTCCTGCCGGAAATTTGTTGTGTATGAATGCTATGTTTGTCATGTGTACATTTGATTTATTGTCCATTGAATTTTATATCATTCTACACGTGCGTAATATTCGTTTGATAGGTGTAGAACGTAGTATATATTATTTGAGTAGAATCTACGAGCTTTAAATTACATTATCCCTTTCTTTATAAGGAATCTTATAACCCTGGCCTTAATTGAAAGTCTTGTTTTATATGGAATATATTTGATGTTTTCCTTTATTTTTTCGTATTTTTCTTTTTCTTCTATAGTTGAGACTCTTCTTCTTACTCTATTTATTTTTCTAAGTAATGATTCTGCCGATTTTGCAGCTACAACAGGCTTTTCTTCATCTGTAAACATTCCCGACTCCATTATGAATTTTAATCTTTTTGAGTCTGCTTCAGCGAAGTCGTGATTACGTTTGAAGGTTTTTGCGAGACATATTCCGCCTCTGTACTGTAGATAGTTGTAATATGATTTGTGTATATATGCACATGCTGATGAATTTGCAGCAAATAAGAAAGTGGACGCTCTGTCTTCAAAATGTTTATTTTCAGGAAATGGATTCTTCTCTACTAACCTCTTTCTTATCAGCATTATGCAGGCACTTTGAGGGATAACATCCATAAAATTAAGTTTTGTCATTTCCTTAGGTGTTACAATGTTTATTTTACCGTTTTCACAATATAGATATTTCTTTCGTCCAGTATTATATATTTTAACATAGTTGCATGTAACTAAATCCAGATTATTTTCATTGGCAGTATCATATAATGTTTTATACATATCAGCTTTGATAGTATCGTCACTGTCAATAAAGCCTACATAATCTGCTGATGCAATTTTAACACCTTCATTTCTGGCTGTTGAAAGATCTCCTTTATCTAAATGGATGACTTTTATTCTTTCATCAGATAGTGCAATCTTATGGCATAATTCCAGTGAATTGTCTGTAGAGGCATTTTCTACAAGAATTATTTCTATTTCCTTGAGGTCTTGTCTCTGAATTGAAGCAATGCATTCTTCTAAATATTCTGAAGTATTGTGTACTGGTACAATAACGCTAACTTTATAATTCATCGGTCTAAAATTTTGTAACACTTATAGATTGAATATCTCAATAGTAATAAACTGTTTGTAAATTTGTTATATCCGGAAATAAACTTAACTTAGTACTGTAATTAAATAAATTTCCAATAATATGACAAAAATATAAATAAAAAACGAAAGCTCACTCAAAGATTGGAATATTTCCAATAATGAATGATATTATCTTTGGTATTTATTAGTAATATTAGTCTTTAAAATAACATTGAATAGACAAGATAAGTCTGTATATTATAATAATAAATGGATTATGATGATAAATTTTTGTATATGGTCTTATATTTTAAATATAGAATAAGGAAAAATATAGAATTTATCCTATTTTTGTAGGATAGTTCTAATGTAAGAAAAAGCAATATAAATATTATGATGTATCATCTGCTTTTATTTTTTATCAGGGTATTATCTTATATACCTTTCAGTATATTATATATATTATCCGACTTTTTGTTTTTTCTGGTATATTACATATTCCGGTACAGAAGACGTATAGTGCGTAAAAACCTGACTGAATCTTTTACGGATAAGAATCATAAGGAGATAATAATTATAGAGAAACGTTTCTACCATTTTTTTGTTGATATGATGTTGGAAAGTATAAAATTGGCATCTATGTCGAAAGATGAAATGAAACGGCGTATGGTATTTAAGAATTCAGATGAAGTTAATGCCGTTCTGCGTGATGGAAAGTCAATTGGTCTCTATCTCGGACATTATGCCAATTGGGAATGGTGCTCTTCCATCCCTTTGCATTTGGAAGATGATGTAATTGGTGCGCAGATATATCATAAATTGAAAAATGAAAATATGGATAGGATAATGCTGCGTATCCGTGAAAGAATGGGAGCGCATTGTGTTGATATGCGTAAAACAGCACGCTATGTCACTGAATTGATTACTGAGCATAAGAATTGCTTTATAGGTTTTATTGCTGACCAATCGCCACGTTGGAAGGATTCACGTCATTTTATTCCTTTCTTGAATCATAATGTACCGGTATTGACCGGAACAGAAAAAATAATAAAACATTATGGGTTTGAGGCCTTTTTCCTTAAGGTAAGAAGACTTAAAAGAGGATATTACGAGGCAGAGTTTATACGTATGCACGATAATCCGCAATCATTACCGGATTTTGAATTGACATCCATTTATTTTGATATGTTGGAACAAATGATTAAGGAAAATCCTGAATTTTATTTGTGGACTCATAATCGTTTTAAGTACGCAAAAGAGTGATATATAATATTTTGTAGGAAAGTAACAATCTAATTATAAGACCTAATAACAATGGATATAGATTTTGTAGTTACGTGGGTTGATATGAATGACCCGAAGTGGCAGGAGGATTTTAGAAAATATTCCGGCAGGAAAGAAAATACGAAGAATGGTGTGTCAGAGGCTCGTTTTCGTGATTATGGTTTCTTGAAATATTGGTTTCGTGGAGTTGAAAAGTTTGCTCCGTGGGTACGAAAAATACATTTTGTTACGTGTGGACAGAAACCTGAATGGCTTGACGAGAGTAATCCTAAAATAAATTTGGTAAGCCATAAGGATTATATTCCGGAAGAATTTTTGCCTACATATAATTCTGTTGTTATAGAAAGATATATACATAGAATACCAGATTTGGCAGATCATTTCGTCTATTTTAATGATGATTTCTATATCATAAACTATGTGGGTATAGAACGTTTTTTCAAGAATGGTTTGCCATGCGATATTGCTGTATTTAAGTATCATCCATCATGGTCGCAATGGTACAAAAGAATAAAGAATAATCTTAGAATAATAAACCGGCACTTTGATAAAAAGGAGGTTATAGCTCGTGATTATGATAAGTGGTTTAACAAAAGTTATGGTTCCAAGGCTCGTTGGAATTATATTTTAAGACCGTATGGCAAGTTTATAACTTTGCGCACGCCACATAATGCCCAGCCATATTTAAAGAGTACTTTTGAAGAAGTTTGGTCTGTTGCAGGAAAGGAATTGACGGAAACTTCTGTCAATAGGTTTCGTGCTTTAAATGATTATACACCTGAATTGTTCCGTACTTGGCAAATTTGTAAAGGCAATTTTGAACCTTACAATACGTATCAGGATACTAAAATGTTCCCATTGATGATTAGATCGAAACAAGCCGTAAAAGCAATATACAACCAGTCATACAAGCTGATATGTTTGAATGATAATATACATATCAGCAATTATGAACAGGTAATGGGCAATATCAAAGATGCTTTTGAAAGTATTTTGCCGGAAAAATCAAGTTTTGAGTTATAGGTTAATGACATAAATTTTAAAGTTGGGATGATATGGTTAATAATATTCTTGTTTAATAACCAATTTTTTTCTTTATAATAGGAAATTCTTGTAGAATGGCTGTTAAAGCGGCAGCGTTTCTATCAATACCGGATTTAAAATTTGTAGTCTTCAATGATAGGCTCTTAGGCTTATTTAGGCTTTGGGGCTTATTATGACCGAAAGGTATAGGTATAACAGGTCTGTCGTTAGCAACTGCTGCTGCCCAAAACCATATATCGTCTGTTGTTGGTGCTATTTTGGTAAATAAATTAACATCAAGCATTTCAGCCTTCAATGAATGTGGAGGGTATAATACTCCACCAACTCCGGTTTGTATATTTCTGAAATTAGAGTGTATCTTCTTGAATAAGAAGTTATACCATCTGTACTTTTTCCATTTGCGATATGGTTTTCCTGGTTTCATAAGTTTTACTCTATGAGCTAATATCGCGTTAGGATACTGTATGTGAAGGTGCAATAAATCTCGTAGCATATTTTTATTATATGTCACGTCATCATCTACTGTTATTATTATGGCGTCGGGGAAATCTGCTAATGCAGGAATCAGTTTTCTATATGAACGTATGTCTTTGTCGTAATTTCTAATTTCAAACTTGGGGTTGTTTTGTGAAAGATTAAGCAACTCTTGCGGTATTCCTTTTTCTCCAAACTGTGAGAAAGTAAGATATAATATTACTTTGTTTGGAAGAACAGAACCGTTTAGAATTGATTCTATAGCTTTTTGTGCATATGATATTGCTGCCGGAAATGAAGTCATAGATACTATGACCTGTTGATTTGGTATATTATGATTCATATTTCAGAATTTATCGTTTGTTTTCCATCTTATGTTTATGGCAAAGATAGGTATGTTTCAAATAAATAAAATACACAGTGTATCTTTTATGACACGTATTTTATGGTATTCTCACCAAAAAATATTTACCATCAAGTATCTCAACCTGTTCTTTGTCGTCGATATATGGTTTTATATTTTCCTCTTCCTTATATCTTCCGTCTAGAATCAGAAGGCTGTTATTGACGTTCTTCAGTGAGTCAGTTTCATGACGTGAGTAAACGGTAAGTCTGTCAGGAAAATATACATCCATGTTTTGGGCTCTCCATACTCCCAACGTTGTAACTCCAGAAACATTCCATTCCTTTTCTTTTTCCCGGGCTTTACGGCATAATTCGCCATATCCTATTTGCGGATTGAATTTAGGCATGGCAAAACCAGCTAAAAAGGCAGTTATAAGGAAACCTGAACAGAATGTTACGATAGTCATTCTGATGTCTTTGTTTTTCCATGCTATAATTATTGATGCAATTCCTGTTACTGTAAGTAGGATAGAGCATACCATGAGCAGTGGGGATGTAATTTCAGGCATAAATATTGTCGCAATTATATAAGCTGGCAGTGCCAATAGAATTATAAATCCCGGAAAACTTGCGGCAAAGGCTTGCCATTTGTTCCATTGTATTTTTTCCATACACATCAGACAGAGATAAGTCATAAATGGGAAAATAGGAACCAGATATATTGCCAGTTTGCTTCCGAAACAGGAAAGCATTATGAAGGTTGACAATATTTCTATGACAAACAGTTTTTGCAAATCGCTTTTGAACATCCTGTTTTTCATGCCCCATATTATGTTTCCTACATAAAGGAATGTCCATGGTGCTACTCCATAACTCAGGTATATGATGTAGAAATAGAAAGGATGTTTGTGTACTGATACTTTTACGGAACGGCTTACAGTCTGTCCTACAGTAAGATTATAGAGATATTCGCTTCCTGCTTCCACCCATACCATCACGAACCATAAAGCGATACCTCCGATTACTATGCTCCATACCTTCCAGTTCCAATAGCGGAAGAATGTTTTCCCTTCCTTTTTTGTGATAAGGAAAACCAGAGAAGTCATCAATGGTATCAAAACTCCCATGAAGGCTTTGGAATAAAAACCTAAAAGTATATATATGCCGAAAAGTATCTGATGGCGTTTGAAACTTCCTTTTCCGGTGTACATACGATAGAACTCTCTTAAAGCAAGTATGATAAACCATACCATAAGCATATCCATACGCAGTACCATAGCCGTACCTACAAAATATCCTGTAGTTATAAGCAGGAGAGGTGCTATATTCCTATATTCTTTACCAAGTTCATTGTTACACCATTTATCCATGGTGTACATACATCCCAAGGCAGGAATTATTGAGAACATCATAAGCAGCCATATATGATATTCGCCTGTTATCATCTTGCTTATCATAAGCAGCCAGAAATAAAATGGCGGTTTGTCACTGTATGGTTCACCGTTGTTTGTCAGCATGAACCAGTGCCCGTTTCTGATTGCTTCGTCTGCAATGCTTATGTATCTCAGTTCGTTAGCCGGAGTAAAATCGCGTAAAGCACTTATAGGTATCAGACAGATGAAAATAAACAACATCCATTTCAGAAGACTGATGCTGTCTATCTTCTCCGTAATATTTTTGACATTGTACATCTTTATTGGTTTTCTAAGTTTACAGATTTGTTTTTTCTTACTCCCAGGATTATATTCCTTATATATGCTATAAATCCCACAGACTGTCCTAAAATGAGTACAGGGTCAAGGCGGAAAATACCATAGCTTACTATAATACTGCTGCCAATGAGACTTATAATCCAGAATCCTATAGGCAGTTTCGACTCATGTTTGTGGTATGAGTATATCAGCTGATATATAAATCTCAGGGTGAATATAACCTGTCCTGCCGAGCCGAATACGAGTAGCCATATTGGAATATCCTCGTTTCTGAAGAATTGGCTTATAAACTGTTCTGGCGATTCCAGAAGGAAAGCACAAGCCACTACAGGTGTTATGAAGAGTATTATTCTCAATATGATATTTATGTTTCTCCATATCCCTTTGGCATTCAGATTCCAGATATAAATATAATAGGAAATGATTTGTCCAAGTATTATCGAGAAATCATCCCTGCACCATCCGTATATAAACAAAAGATATGATCCGGCAATACTAAGTACCCAGAAGATAGAAGGGGATACAATTTCTTTGGCTTTTTCCGACAATATCCATTGTACAAGAATTCTTGCCGAAAAAAATATCTGTGCCAAAAAACCTATTATATATACAATTGTCATTAGGAACGGTTCGGTTAGATGTTGTTTTCTTTAATATGATAGTTTATGTATCTGTGTTTCATCCATCTGTATGCGAAACAGTCTTTAAATGGGGATATGAGTCTGTTCCATAGGTTGAATTTGGATTTTCCTGCAACTCTTGGAAAGTGTCTTACGGGAATTTCCTTAAAGCATCCTCCATCCTGAAGCAAAATAAGTGCAGGGAGAAATCTGTGCATTCCTGTGAAGAAAGGAATACGCTTTGCGTAGTCTGTATGGAGAATCTTTAGCGGACAGCCTGTGTCTGTGGCACCGTCGTGTGTCATCATTCGTCGGAAGCTGTTTGCTATCTTGGATTGCAGACGTTTGAAACTAGAATCCTTTCTGTTTGCACGGATACCCATTACCAGTTTGAAGTCATTGATATATTCAAGCAGCAGGTTGAAATCGTCCGGAGCAGTCTGCAAATCGGCATCAATATATCCTACATATTTTGACTGTGCTGTGTCAAAGCCTGCTTTTATTGCTGCGCTAAGTCCTGCATTCTTTAGAAAACTGATATAGAAGAAGTCATTGTGTCTGTTGCAGATATCCTGTATTCCTGCCAGACTGTTATCTTTTGAACCATCGTTTACGAATAGGATACATGCCGGACACTTGGCAATGGCTGTAAATGCCGACAGCTTTTCTTCCAGCATTTTCATGTTTTCCTCTTCGTTATATACAGGAACTATGACTGTCAGGTCATAATCTGCTGTTTTGTTGATAGCAAGTAACTCTTGCGCAAATTCTTTCATAATGTTGTTTGATTAGTGATTTTGCAAAGTTATCCAAAACTTTCAGAAAACGATTATCTTTTTATTCTTTTAAAGGGTTGTTCTCTGATTTATACCATTCAATAAATTTTGTGATACCTTCATGAAGACTGATTTGCGGCTTGTATCCGGTTTCATTTTCTAGTTTTGTAGTGTCTGCGTATGTCTGGAATACGTCTCCTGGCTGCATCGGAAGATATTCCTTGATAGCCTCTTTCCCCAAAGCCTTCTCCATCTCTTTTATGAAATCCATTAGTTTGACCGGTTCCGAACAACCTATGTTGTATATCTTGTATGCTACACCGTTTTCGCATTCTTCTGCTTTGGGCGTTTTATTTATTACCCGTATCGTACCCTCTACAATATCGTCAATGTATGTAAAGTCTCTGCTTAGATTGCCGTTATTGAATATTTTTATAGGCTCGTTTCTGGATATGGCTTTTGCAAAAAGCATGGGAGCCATGTCCGGACGTCCCCACGGACCATAAACAGTGAAGTATCTTAATCCTGTAACTGCAAAACCATATAGCTTGCTGTAGGCGTGTGCCATAAGTTCATTTGATTTTTTGCTGGCAGCATAAAGACTTACCGGACTGTCCACCTTGTCTTCCTCCGAATAAGGCGTTTTTGAGTTTAGTCCGTAAACTGAGCTTGATGAGGCAAAAATTAGATGTTTCACACCATAGTTTCTACACGCTTCAAGTATATTAAGGAATCCTACTATATTGCTGTTAAGATAAGAGTATGGATTGGTTATCGAGTATCTTACACCGGCCTGTGCTGCAAGATTCATAACCTTGTCGAATTTCTCCTTTTCAAACAGTTTGTCTATTGAATCCTTGTCGTCTATTGACATCTTTATGAACGAGCAATTATCGAAAATAGTACTTTGCACTTTTTCATTATAGATGTAAGAATCGTTTGGTACTACTATTCCACACTCTTTTAACCTTGCATATTTAAGACGAACGTCGTAGTAATCATTAATTTCGTCAACGCCTACTACTGTATCACCTTTTTTTGCCAATTGGTACATTAATCTGGATCCAATGAAACCTGCTGCACCTGTAATCAAGATTTTCATAATTGCTTTGTTTTTAGATGTGAATCCTTACTGATAGAATGATGATTGTATTCCAAATATAAAGCTCAAGGATTGTCAATAATAACAATTCCATTGGACTACAGAATAGACCAATGGAATTTGTTTGTGTGTATATTGTTTATCAATTTTTGTTCGCACGTTTACGCTCAGTTTCATCAAGAATTATCTTACGCATACGCATACTCTTCGGAGTAACTTCTACGTATTCGTCTTCCTTGATGTATTCCAATGCTTCTTCGAGTGAGAATATTACCGGAGGGATGATACGCGCCTTGTCGTCCGAACCTGAAGCACGCATGTTGGTAAGTTTCTTTGATTTGGTTACGTTTATTACCAAGTCATTTTCGTGTACATGTTCACCTACTACCTGTCCTGCGTAAACTTCATCTTGAGGATAGATAAAGAATTTACCTCTGTCTTGAAGTTTGTCTATGGCGTATGCAAATGCCGTACCTGCTTCCATAGCAATCATTGAACCGTTGGTACGGCGGTCTATTTCACCTTTATATGGCTGGTATTCTTTGAAACGGTGTGCCATAATAGCTTCTCCCTGCGATGCTGTAAGCACATTTGTACGCAAACCGATAATACCGCGTGACGGCATGTTGAACTCAATGTTTACACGGTCACCCTGAGTTTCCATTGATGTCAGTTCACCTTTACGGCGAGTAACCATATCAATCATCTTGCTTGAAAATTCCTCCGGTACACTGATTGTAAGTTCCTCGATAGGTTCACATTTCACTCCGTCTATCTCTTTGTAGATAACTTGTGGCTGACCTACCTGAAGTTCATAACCTTCACGGCGCATTGTCTCTATAAGTACAGACAAGTGTAGTACGCCACGTCCTGAGACAATCCATTTGCCATCCTCGTTTTCAGTCTTTCTCACGCGAAGAGCAAGGTTTTTGTCAAGTTCTTTCATCAGACGGTCGTGTATATGGCGTGATGTCACATATTTACCTTCTTTACCGAAGAAAGGTGAGTCGTTTATAGTGAAAAGCATACTCATTGTAGGCTCGTCGATGGCTATTGGCGGAAGTGGTTCCGGATTTTCAAAATCACATATAGTATCACCGATTTCAAAACCTTCTATACCAACTATGGCACAAATATCACCTGAAGAAACTGATTCTACTTTTTTACGTCCGAGACCTTCAAATGTGTGTACTTCTTTTATTTTTGATTTAACCATTGTGCCATCTCGTTTGGCCAATGTTATATTCATACCTTCTGTAATTGTTCCTCTGTGTACACGTCCTACAGCGATACGTCCTGTATAAGAAGAATAGTCCAGTGATGTGATAAGCATCTGTGGAGTACCGTCAAGGAATTGTGGAGCAGGAATATATTTCACAATTGCATCAAGCAGTGGTGTGATACTGTCTGTAGGAGTTTTCCAGTCTTCACCCATCCAGTTGTTCTTTGCCGAACCGTACAGAACGGGAAAATCAAGCTGATCTTCAGTAGCGTTAAGACTGAACATCAGGTCGAATACCATTTCGTGTACTTCTTCAGGGCGGCAGTTCGGTTTGTCCACCTTGTTTACTACTACGATTGGTTTCAGTCCTATCTGGAGAGCTTTCTGCAGTACGAAACGTGTCTGTGGCATAGGACCTTCGAAAGCGTCCACCAAAAGAATACAACCGTCTGCCATGTTCAGCACACGTTCCACTTCACCACCGAAATCGGCGTGTCCCGGAGTGTCTATGATGTTGATTTTAGTACCCTTGTAATTGATTGATACGTTCTTTGAAAGGATTGTTATACCTCTTTCACGTTCCAAATCGTTGTTATCCAATACCAGCTCACCGTTTGTCTGGTCTCCGCGGAACAGGTGTCCCGCCAGCATCATCTTGTCCACTAACGTTGTTTTACCGTGGTCAACGTGGGCAATGATGGCAATGTTTCTAATGTCTTGCATACTATACCTATATATTATTGGCTGCAAATTTACTATTTTTCATTGAAAGACAGGTATAATGCGTTATGGTTTTTATATTTTTTAGATATGAGTACTTATGTATTGTTGGTTGCGTCAATACCAATTGAAAATAAACTTCTTATAATGTTATCGGTATCTTTGCGGCTTAATCCGTTGCATTGATGTTTATGGTAGAAATAATCAGAATCAATGATTTCTATGTATTTTATGCTACGTCTGTTGGTATAAAAAATATATATATTTACTTTCAGGATTGATTTTATTGGATAGGTATATGTCTTGAATTTGTTTGCAATGACCAAGTTTCCGTCATTGATTGATATTTGGCAGTTTATTGCATACGCCGTATGCACCATTAAATATCCTAAAATAATGAATACTACCCCGGATATGGCTGTAAAAACCGGTTCGTTGGTTTTTGTATTCAATATAAAGAGACCGCCAATAAAAGAATATATGCCTAATATAGATAACACTTCAACTTCGGAGAAGCATCTTTTATATTTTTTGTCAGATAATTCTTTCGGGCTGTTTTCGGTGGTGTACGGCTTGTTGTAATTGGAAAATTCGATTCTTTTTGAGACAAGATACCTTAATAAAGCGGAAGCCCTCTTGCTGCAATTGTAATAAATTCGGATATAGGCAAATGTGCCTGATTTCATTTTAATGCGGAACAGAGATCTGCCCCAAAATCTGTCGTGTGCTTCTGGATATTCATCGTATTTTATGAATTGGAAACTCTCTATATCGTTGATATTGATATTTTTCTTTGACAGGATTTTCTCGGCTGTCATTATCTCTTTTTCTGTAAGCGGTTTCATACAATATTTTCTATATAATGTGTAAATATACATATAGTTTCCATAATTTATTGTGTAGAAATG
>CALUIE010000006.1 GCA_944320605.1 uncultured Phocaeicola sp.
TAGCGGGAACCGGGATTGAACCGGTGACCTCATGATTATGAATCATGCGCTCTAACCAGCTGAGCTATCCCGCCATCATTTCTTGATTGCGGGTGCAAAGGTATTATTTTATAATTAAACATGCAAATTTTTTCATACATTTTTCTCCTAAACAAAAGGTATTTATTTAAAATACCAGCAATGTAATATTTTCAAATGTATATTTAAGTTTTAAAGAATCAATAAATAAAGAAAAGCAGAGTTTAACTATAACACTTATAGTTTCTACAATATAGACCCAATTTATATTTCTGGATTTGAATACATGACATAATACTATGTTTTATAATATAAAAAAAATTATACCATTAATCAAGAAAAATACTTTAATTTGCCAACAAATCAAAAAATCATAATATTAACGAAAAACATTATTTGAGAAATATGAAAAGAAAATTGAAAATAGAATATCCTCTAAACCCAACATCTGGAATAATAATATGGAATGCAATAAGTACCCCTGCCGGACTGGAAAGATGGTTTGCTGACAAAGTTACAAAAAGTGGGAAAACCTATACTTTCCAATGGGGGAAAACAGAAAGTAGGGACGCCGACATTACAAATACCAGATTTGAATATTTCATAAGATTCCATTGGAAGGATGATGAAGAGCCAAAATCATTTTTTGAATTTAAAATATTATTTAACGAACTCACTTCCGATCATATTCTTGAAATAACAGATTTCGCATACCCGGAAGATGAAGAAGATACAATAAATTTATGGAACTCACAAATTGACGTTCTTAGAAGGACATTTGGAGTATAGGCACAATAATTAAAAATATACAAAACATTATACCCCTATCCATATTTTATACTATTTTTGCAGCATAATATAAAATAATGGGAATATTACGTATAAAAAAATTAGATATATTCGTTCTTAAGAGTTTCTCACTACTCTTTGCCGGAACATTTTTTATATGCCTGTTCATCTTCATGATGCAATTTTTATGGAAATATGTTGACGAACTGGTTGGTAAAGGACTGGAACTTAACGTTCTGGCTCAGTTTTTTATTCTTTCTGCACTTACACTTATTCCATTATCATTACCATTGGCCATTCTGCTGGCTGCATTGATGACTTTCGGTAACTTCGGTGAAAGATATGAATTATTATCAATGAAAGCAGCCGGGATTCCACTCCTCAGAATAATGCAACCAATAGCACTTATGTGCTTAATTTTAGGATTTACATCTTTTTATTTTCAAAATGTAATAGGTCCCAAAGCACAAAAAGAATTATGGACCCTTCTGGTATCTATGAAGCAAAAATCACCTGAAGTTGATATTCCAGAGAGAGTATTCTATTCCGACATAGAAGGTTACAATATTTATGTAAACAAAAAGGATAGAGAAACCGGTATCCTTAAAGACGTCTTAATATACAATTTCTCAGATGGTTTTGAAAATGCACGTATAATATGGGCAGAAGAAGGAAAACTAGAACTCACAGCTGATAAAAAACATCTATATCTACATCTTTATAACGGAGAATTGTTTGAAAATCTAAAATCACAAAATATTGACTCCAAAAATGTTCCATATAGAAGAGAAACATTTACGGAAAAACACACGCTTATTGACTTTGATGCAGAATTCAATATGGTAGATGGTAGTTTCCTTAATCGAAGGTCTGATATAAAAAATATGATAGAAATCACAGCAACAATTGATTCCTTAACATCATATACAGACAGTGTAGGTCGAGCAATGCATAATGAAATAATGACTACCACATATAAGCCAACAGAATTAAGTAAATCAGATTCTATAAAAATAAAAGAGCAAAATCTTACATACTTGAATACAGACAGTATTTATCGTTCATTAAGTTCTGACGATAAGTTGAAGACTCTTACTGCAACAGAAAGAAGAATGTCATCACTAAGTTCCGACTGGAGCATGAAATCGTACGTAACACAAGATAACGATAAAAACATCCGTTCACACAGGTCTGACTGGCATAAGAAAATAACACTTTCTTTCGCATGTGTATTTTTCTTTTTCATAGGTGCACCTCTTGGAGCTATAATAAGGAAAGGAGGACTCGGTATGCCTGTTGTCATATCAGTAATTATCTTTATACTTTACTATATCATTGATTCAGGAGCAACACGAGTTGCTAAAAGTGGAGAGATGAACATAATCTTGGGTACATGGATGAGTAGTCTTGTATTAGCTCCTATGGGAATATTCTTAACATATAAGTCAAATAAAGATTCCGTAGTATTCAACATTGATGTGTATAAGGCATTTTTCAGATACATTTTCGGTTTAAGGCAGTCAAGACATATATTTAAGAAAGAGGTCATTATATATAGTCCGGATTACTCTAAGATATACGATAAACTGAATATTATATGTAAAGAGTGTGAAGACTATTCCAACACAAACAAGTTATTAGGACCACCTAATTATTACAAGATATTTACTAATCATACACACGATGATCATATAAAAGGAATAAGCCAAGAAATAGAAAGTATAATAGAAGAACTTTCTAACTCAAAAGATGCGGTAATTCTAAACAATTTAAACAACTATCCGTTTTTATTTATAAAAGCGCATAAAAGCATATCAGACAGGATATGGCTCAATATACTACTTGGCATAATAATTCCTGCAGGATTCATAATTTGGTTAAATATCTGGAAACATAGAGTAATACTCGACAAGGACCTGAAAACTATAATAAAAACAAGTAGAGACATACAAGAAAGAATAAAAACAATATTACAATAGCATAGACATTATGAACAAAATTAAATTGAACACAATTGAAGAAGCAATAGAAGACTTTCGTAAAGGTGAGATCGTTATTGTAGTTGACGATGAGGACCGCGAAAATGAAGGTGATATGATAGTTGCAGCAGAACTTATCACACCTGAGAAGGTAAACTTCATGCTGAAACATGCCAGAGGCGTGCTTTGTGCTCCTATTACTATATCAAGATGCGATGAACTTGATTTACCAAGACAAGTATCAAATAACACTTCAATTCTTGGAACTCCTTTCACTGTAACAATAGACAAACTGGAAGGATGTACGACTGGGGTTTCTGCAGCCGACCGAGCTGCAACAATACGTGCCTTGGCAGATCCAACATCAAAACCGGAAACTTTTGGAAGACCAGGACATGTAAACCCACTATATGCACAGGATAAGGGCGTTTTACGTCGTGCTGGACATACAGAAGCATGTGTTGACATGGCACGTCTTGCAGGACTATATCCTGCAGCAGCTCTTATGGAAGTTATGAATGAAGACGGAACAATGGCACGTCTGCCTGAACTTAGAAAAATAGCTGATGAATTCGGCTTCAAGTTAATTTCAATAGCAGACCTTATCGCATATCGTTTAAAAAAAGAATCATTAGTAGAAAAAGGAGTCGAAGTAGATATGCCTACTGAACACGGTCATTTCAGACTCATTCCTTTCCGCCAGAAGAGTAACGGTCTGGAACATGTTGCTTTAATAAAAGGTAATTTTACTCCTGATGAGCCTGTATTGGTAAGAGTACATTCATCATGTGCAACCGGTGATATCTTTGGTTCTATGAGATGCGACTGTGGCGAACAGCTTCACAAAGCAATGGAACTTATTGATAAAGAAGGTAAAGGTGCAATAATCTATCTTAATCAAGAAGGCAGAGGAATCGGACTTATGGAGAAGATGAAAGCCTATAAACTTCAGGAAGAAGGAATGGACACCGTAGATGCAAATATCTGTCTGGGACATCAGGCTGACGAACGCGATTACGGAGTTGGTGCGCAAATTTTGAGAGAAATAGGAATAACAAAAATGCGACTGCTTACAAACAATCCGGTAAAAAGGGTAGGATTAGAAGCGTACGGACTTGAGATAGTAGAAAATGTACCTATCGAAGTGACTCCTAACAAATTCAATGAAAAATACCTACATACAAAGAAAGAACGTATGGGGCACACTCTTCATTTTAACAAATAAACTAATAAACTAATAATATTATAATTATGAATATACTTGAAACCAAGGACCTTATAAAAGGTACATACGAATCAAAGGTTGCTCAGAATGCTTTAATGCGCAGCGTTTATACATGGATGACATTAGCACTGGCCATAACAGGTCTTACTGCCATGTATATGGCAAAGTCTTTAACCATTCTAAACATCATATCACAAAATTCAATGATGTTTTGGGGAATACTTATTGCAGAAATTGTATTGGTAATGTATATGACAGCCAGAATAAACAAAATTAGTTTCACCACAGCCACTTTGTTGTTCATTGCCTACTCAATACTTAACGGAATGACATTGTCTATTTTATTTCTGGTATATACAATGAGTTCCATAGCAACCACTTTCTTTGTAACCGCCGGTACATTCGGAACTATGGCTATATTTGGATATATAACAAAAAAAGACCTTACACGTATCGGTAATCTATGCATTATGGGTGTAATAGGTATCATCATTGCATCATTAGTAAATATGTTTTTACATAATTCTATGATGGATATGATAATATCTTACGTAGGAGTATTACTTTTCGTAGGACTTACAGCGTATGATGCACAAAAAATCAAACGTCTTCTTAGCGGTGACGATGTAGAAGTAAACGAAACGACGCAAAAAATAGCACTTTTAGGTGCACTGACACTCTATTTGGATTTTATAAACTTATTCATTTATCTGCTCAGAATATTAGGAGACAGAAAGTAATTTAAATGCCGCATATTGCGGCATTTTTATATTTTAAGAGCTATTTCTTTTGCGTATATCACAAGAAATAGCTTATTTTGCAGAATAATTCAACATTTAAACAAGGACTAACAATGAACCAACTTTCAGATCGTTTGAATAGCCTTTCGCCATCGGCAACATTGGCTATGTCGCAAAAAAGTAGCGAATTAAAAGCTCAAGGTATTGACGTAATCAATCTAAGTGTAGGTGAACCTGATTTCAATACACCTGATCATATCAAGGAAGCTGCTAAACAGGCTATTGATGACAATTTCTCACGTTATTCACCAGTTCCGGGCTATCCGGCTCTACGTAATGCCATTGTGGAGAAATTGAAGAAAGAAAACGGACTTGAATATACAGCAGCACAAATCAGTTGTGCAAATGGTGCAAAACAGTCTGTTTGTAACACCATCATGGCTCTCATAAACAAAGGAGACGAAGTAATAGTTCCTGCACCATATTGGGTTAGTTACCCTGAAATGGTAAAATTGGCAGAAGGTACTCCTGTTATTGTAAGCGCAGGTATAGATCAGGACTTTAAGATTACCCCAGAACAACTTGAAGCAACAATCACTCCTAAAACTCGTGCACTAATATTATGTTCTCCTTCTAATCCGACAGGTTCAGTATATACAAAAGAAGAATTAGCTGGTTTGGCTGCAGTGCTTGCAAAGCATGAACGTGTTATAGTAATTGCAGACGAAATATACGAACACATCAACTACATAGGAAAGCATGAAAGCATTGCACAGTTTGCAGAGATTAAAGACCGTGTAGTTATCGTAAACGGTGTATCAAAGGCATACGCTATGACAGGTTGGCGTATAGGTTTCATTGCCGGTCCTGAATGGATTGTAAAAGGTGTAAACAAACTGCAAGGACAGTACACTTCTGGTCCGTGTTCTGTATCACAAAAAGCCGCAGAAGCAGCATATACAGGCACACAAGCTCCTGTTGAGGAAATGCGCAAAGCTTTCGAACGCCGTCGTGACTTAATCGTAAAATTAGCAAAAGAAATTCCAGGATTCGAAGTAAATACTCCACAAGGTGCATTTTACCTGTTCCCTAAATGTGATTCATTCTTCGGTAAGAAAGATGGAGATAGAATAATAAACAACTCTGACGATTTAGCTATGTATCTTCTTGAAGTAGGACACGTGGCATGTGTTGGCGGAACATCATTCGGTGCGCCAGAATGCATACGTATGAGTTATGCTACTTCAGACGAAAACATTGTAGAATCAATGCGCAGAATCAAAGAAACATTAGCTCGTTTGAAATAATTAAAATCTATAGATAATTTATATAGGCTGTTTCAAAGTAAAATTTGAGATAGCCTTTATTTTTATTCTCCTATGGATTCCACTGCAAAAGATATACAACAAAAAAGGCCACTCCAATTGGAGCAGCCTAAATTCGTTGTCATAAATCGACGACTGGATATTATCCCTGATGAATTGCTTCAGAAGGACAAACATCAGCGCAAGTACCACATTCTGTACAAGCATCTGGGTTGATAGAATATTTGTCACCTTCAGAAATTGCACCTACTGGGCATTCATCGATACAAGTACCGCAAGCGATACAATCGTCACTAATTACGTAAGCCATTGTTGTAAAAAATTAAGTTATTATTAGTACTAATTGTTTATGCAAAGTTAGTATTTTTACTCAAAATTGTAACATCCACATTACAGAAAGTGGGTAATTTGTACATTGTCTAAATAAAGTCATTTCATTATAGCCTGATATATTGTCTGTTGTATTGCAGGACGAATTTTCAGCTTCATAAGATTTTTTCTATCACAAGGATTAGGATAAATTCTATTACACAAGAATACAAAAACCAAATCATTATCAGGATCAGCCCAAGCGCAGGTTCCCGTAAAACCGGTATGCCCGAATACAGACGCTGGAGTTTCAGGAGCACAATATCCATTTTCCGATTTTTCAGTATCAGGTTTGTCAAATCCTAAACCTCTCCTGCTGTTTTTTGACTTCATGGTTATAAAGAGTTCACAAGTAGCACGTGAAATATATCTACGGTCCCCCATTACTCCCTTATCTAATAACATCTGATATATTGTCGCAACATCCCTTGCTGTAGAAAATAATCCGGCATTACCTGAAACACCTCCCAACATAGCGGCTGCTTCATCGTGAACATACCCATGAACAGGTCCTTTTCTCAAAAAATCATCTTCCACAGTCGGTACAATATCATCCTTGCCATATCTCTGCAGAGGATTAAATAATGTATGCACCAATCCCATTGGTTTATAAAAGTTCTCTTCAAGATATTTATCCAAACTCATTCCGGAGATTTTCTCTACAGCCTCTTTCAGAAGCATAAAGTTCAAACAACTGTACCTATAAGCATGACCTTTAAGGCTTGCATCAGCTATATCCTTCAATATTACATTCTTGAATTCTGGTCTGACATAAATACCGTCTGCCACTTTCAATGTATAATCGGCTGAATCTTTTTCAGAAATCCACTCTGGAAGAAAATCAAAATTCGTACATACATAAAGAGCATTACCTATCTTTATCTTATGATTTGAATCCTTGTATTTCTTATACATTCCACCTTTACAGCTCTTTAAATCTATTGCTTTCTTATAGAAAGGCAAATATGCCGGCAATCCAGATTCATGGTAAAGCAACTGCTGAATAGTAATATTCTCTTTATCTGTTGACTTTAATTCAGGTACATAATCAGAAATTTTATCTGTAAGATTAATTTTTCCTTCATCATAAAGTTTCATTACAGCCAATAACGTTGCCGTAGTTTTTGTGAGTGAAGCCAAATCATACAAATCATTCTCTCTTACTTCCCTATCAGATTCATAAGTATGATTACCAAAACATTTATTATAAACCTGATATCCATTCTTCCATACAAGAACATGGCAACCTGGATACGCTCCTTCTCTTATTCCATATTCAGCAATACTGTCTATACGTGAAAGTATTGTCGAATCCATGCCAAACTCCTCAGGTTTATATTTTCTTGGTTTGTCAGGATCAACTACAACACCGGAACCTGCCTTATATTCATCATTCAGATCAACGGATAAGCGGCCATCAACCCTTTGGTTACCTATCAACATTCCTGCCACAAATTCCTGTATATACTTCTCATTTGAATGTGCCAGCACAACAGCCGATGATTGTGCCACTACATCATCAAGTTTCTGTAAAGTTTTATGAGAATCAAAACAAACTAAGATTGTGGGTTTACCTTTAGCCAAGTCAGCAAGAATTTTTCTATATTTTTCAACTTTTGATGTATGCACTGCTACTATAACCCTTTGAGCCGGAGTTATTCTATTCTTGAGATTTTGCAAAGAATCAAGATTTGCATGTAGCCAAGTTACAGGATAAGTTTTATTTATCTCATTAAAAAAAGGATAAGTTTCTGCCAAAGTTGCAGAGACATTAAGTATAACTGTTCCCGAAAGAGACAAATCAAGCGGAAGCATTTCATCGGAATCCTTAACAACAGTAACCGCTGACTCTTTTATACGTTTCATCAAACCATTTGTATAAGCCTTATTTATACGAGACATTACACCATTTTTGTCTATTGTTGGACGCTTGTTCAAACCAAACGCATATTTGTACGTCAAAACTTTACGACACTTATCATCAATTTCATCTTCCGTTATCTTACCTTCTTTTACGGCTTTCAATACACCCTCAAGCTCACGTTTTAAGTTTCTTGGAGCAAGTACCATATCGTTTCCTGCAGCCAAAGCCTGTGCAGAAACGTATGGATTATTGGATATTCCTTTCATTTCAAGAGCATCGGTAAACACCAAACCTTTAAAAAGCATTTTTTCCTTCAACAACTCTGTTACAACAGCATGTGAAACAGAAGCCGCCTTATCATCAATTGATTTAACATTCAGATGTCCAACCATAACTCCGCCTATACCTGCTTCTATGGCTTTTCTGAATGGATATAACTCTATACTATCAAGTCTCTCCTGACTGAAAGGTAAAATAGGCAAAGCCTCGTGAGAATCTACCTCAGTATCACCATGTCCGGGAAAATGTTTACATACGGCAAGAACTCCGCCATCTTCCAACCCCTTGGAATACGCCAAGACCTTATTGGCAACCAATTCTCTATTACTTCCGAATGACCGTGTATTTATCACCGGATTCTTAGGATTATTATCAATATCTGCTACAGGCGCGAAATTTACATGTACACCTATTTCTTTCAATTGTCTTGCAACTTCTTTTCCGTATTCGTATATCAACGTATCATTCTGAATACACCCCATTACCCTATTTCTTGGAAAAGAAGGAGTTCCTTTTAAACGCATAGCCAGCCCCCATTCTCCATCAAAAGTAATAAGTAAAGGTATATTAGCCATACTTTGGGCATAATTTGTAAGTTCTATCTGCTTAATTATATCACCACCGGAAAAAAGTAAACCTCCGATACCAAATTCCTTTACAGCATCTTCTATATTCTTTTTGTTCTGCTGCGTAGTATATGGCGCAACAGTATGAATAAACAGCTGACCAATCTTCTGCTTAAGTGTCAAAGATTCCAATTTGTCTTCTACCCAGTTACGACAAACGGCTTCATTACTTACATTTTTATATATAAAATCAGTCTGTGCATGTACATTCAATGACAATGCCATCAGCAAACATGACAATAATATTTTCTTCATATTCTTTATTCTTTTTATAGCTATATATTAGTGCGAATTTAAAAAAAAAACATAAATCATACAAGAGACAGGACTAAGTATGAAAAAAAAAGGACAAAGAATTTGCAATGTGATAGAAAAGAAGTACCTTTGCACCGCTTTCGCGCAATCGCTGTCATGAAGAGTTACTTGATATGTTGCGTTGTAACGATAAACAATTTAATTTATAAGAAACAATGGATTTAATTAAAATTGCAGAAGAAGCATTTGCTACTGGCAAACAGCATCCTTCATTCAAAGCTGGTGACACTATCACAGTAGCATACCGTATCGTTGAAGGTAACAAGGAACGCGTTCAGTTGTATCGCGGTGTTGTTATCAAAATTTCTGGTCATGGTGAAAAGAAACGTTTCACAGTACGTAAGATGTCTGGTACTGTTGGTGTAGAACGTATTTTCCCATTGGAATCTCCAGCTATCGACAGTATCACTGTCAACAAAATCGGTAAGGTTCGCCGTGCTAAATTGTACTACTTGCGTGCTCTTACTGGTAAGAAGGCTAGAATTCAGGAAAAACGTGCTAACGCATAATCTTGAAAACTATTTTCCTTACATAAAAAAGGTCTGCAATTGCAGACCTTTTTTATTATATTATTTATTATCTAAAATCTTTAAGCTCTTCCTGAAGTTTCTGTCTCGTAAAGAATATTCTACTCTTAACAGTTCCTAAAGGTAAATTCAATTTTTCAGCGATTTCACGATATTTAAACCCTGCCACAAACATTGAAAAAGGAATCCTATATTCATTTGGCAATGAATTTACTATACGTCTCATCTCCTTAAGATCGTATGCACCCTCTGTAGAATCACCTTCCAAATCAAAACCTTTATTTATAAAATAAGAGTTATCAGTCTGATCCACGTATGTCTGGTCACGCAACGTCTTTCTATAATTATTAATAAAGATGTTACGCATTATAGTGTAAACCCATCCTTTGAAATTTGTTTCTTCAGTATATTTCTCCTCATTGTCCAATGCCTTGAGCGATGTTTCCTGAAGCAAATCATTTGCATCCTCATAATCCGCAGTAAGTTTATAAGCAAAGTTCAAAAGATCAGACTGCACATTAAGCAAGTTCTGGGCAAAAGTAGCTGTTTTCATATTCTTGTTTGTTAGTTAGTTTCTATAAACCTGATTTTTTACATTACAAATGTATATAGAACATACCATTACCATGCCCCTAAAACAGACAATCGAAGGGGTGAAAACAGTTTTTACCCTATAATATGATAGTTTTTAGGTGTTATTTCCAGTTTTTAAACGGACACTTCATTAAAAAAGAATTGTAATATTTTACCTGTCCTGTCACTTCTTCTCCCAAAAATGAGGGAACCTCATATTTTTCGTCAACACTACCCAACTCCACTTCTGCCACTACAAGTCCCTCATTATCCCCATAAAATTCGTCCACTTCGAATACATGTTTTCCAAACTCTACAAGATATCTCGTTTTATCTATCATTCCCGGCAAACAAAGTTTCATCAGTTCGAGTGCCTCATCAATCGGAATTTCATGTTCCCACTCATACCTGCTAAGTCCATTGTCAGCAGATGGTCCTTTAATAGTCAAATATCCCTTTTCGTTTCTTATCCTTACTCTGACAGTCCTTCCCCTGTCACTACATATATATCCTTGAGTAATCCTTGAAGATGAAACTGCCATATTCTTATATGACGAATCTTTCACCAGGAATTTTCTCTCTATTTCCTGTGGCATATAATTTTATCTTTATGTTTATAACATAGAACAAAGGCTGTCGCGTATTGTTCATACTCAACAGCCTTTATTTTATACTTTAGAAAATCAAAAAGCAACGCTATATGCAACGACCAACAATACTCCTAAAACTAAAATAGAAATACATACTATTTTAAATACTTTGTCAGCCTTTTCTTCTTGACGTTTCTCGTAATTCTGTCTCTTAATGTTATGTTTCTGGCTCATAGCAAATACTTTTATTGTTAATAACCCCAAAATTACTATTTAATTGACAAATACCAAAAACAGAGAACAAAAAATTATAAGAAAATCAAGCCTCACTATCCGAAAATTCCATCAGATACGCCTTAATGAAACCGTCTATCTTACCATCCATAACTCCATTCACATCTGATGTCTGATAATTTGTACGATGGTCTTTCACACGACGGTCATCAAAAACATAACTTCTTATCTGTGATCCCCACTCAATTTTTTTCTTTCCGGCTTCAACTTTTGCCTGCTCCTCCATACGATGCTTAAGTTCTTTATCATAAAGTATAGAACGCAACTGTCGCATAGCGTTTTCCTTATTCTTAGGCTGGTCTCGTGTTTCAGTATTTTCTATAAGAATTTCTTCTTCCTCTCCGGTATAAGGATCTTTATACTGATAACGCAAACGTACTCCGGATTCAACCTTATTTACATTCTGACCTCCGGCACCACCACTTCGGAAAGTATCCCATGACATACGTGCAGGCTCAATGGTAACTTCAATAGAATCGTCAACCAAAGGAGTCACAAACACAGAAGCAAAAGACGTCATACGCTTTCCTTGCGCATTATATGGAGAAACTCTAACCAAACGATGAACACCGTTTTCTCCCTTCAAATAGCCGTATGCGTATGCTCCCTCAATATTCATAGTTACAGTTTTGATACCGGCCTCATCTCCTTCCTGAAGATTTGCCACCGACAGTTTATAACCGTTACTTTCAGCCCAACGCATATACATACGCATAAGCATTGACGACCAGTCCTGACTTTCAGTACCCCCTGCACCTGAATTAATTTTCAGTACACAATCCATTTGGTCAGCTTCCGAGCGAAGCATATTCTTCAGTTCAAGCTCTTCTACGGCTGTCTGCGCCTTATTGTAAGCATCATCAACTTCCTGTTCTGTCACCAATTCATCCTTAAAGAAATCGAATGACAGTTCAAGCTCGTCAACAAGAGTTTTAACCTCTTTATATCCATCAATCCAAGCCTGAAGCCCTTTTACCTTTTTCATTTGTGCTTCAGCCTTCTTTGCATCATCCCAGAAACCCGGTGCCTGAGTGCGGAGCTGTTCTTCCTCCACCTGAACCTGTTTGTTTTCAATATCCAAATAGCGGTAAAGAGCCTCTGTACGTTCCTTTAAATCCTTGAGTTGTTCTATTGTAATCATCTTATTTCTTTTTTGCGGCTACAAAGTTAGTCAAAAAACACAAAATGACCAAGTTACTCCTCATACATCTTCTCTATCAAATCTGCATAATTCTTCATCAATACAGGTCTCTTTATTTTCAATGTATTTGTCAGTTCTCCCCTCTCCATACTGAAAGGCTCCGGTAGTAAAGTGAATTTCTTTATCTGTTCATAGTGAGCAAATTCCTGCTGCAATGTATCTATACGCATACGGAACAGCTCCTGAATTTCCTGCTTTGCGAGCAAATCCTTCATATCAGAATATTTTATACCTTTGCTTTCTGCATATGCCTTGACCTGTGAATATTCAGGAACTATCAAAGCTGAAACATATTTTCTCTGATCGGCTATTATTGATATCTGATCAATATACTTATCAACCACCAATTTTGTCTCAATAGCCTGAGGGGCAATATATTTACCATTCGATGTCTTGAATAAATCCTTTATACGGTCTGTCAGATACAGACGACCATCCTCAATATAGCCGGCATCACCTGTATGGAACCATCCGTCAGGCGTGAATGCCTCCTTAGTTATAGCTTCCTTATTGTAATACCCCTTAGTAACAGTCTCAGCTTTTACGAGAATCTCATTATTTTCGCCAATCTTTATCTCCACACCCGGTAATACCCTGCCAACAGATCCTATTTTAAAATCATCAATCCACTGGCAAGTAACAGTAGCTGTGGTTTCGGTCAGTCCATAACCTGCAATCATATTTATGCCTACAGATCTTACAAATTCCTCTACTTTAGGCGGAATAGCGGCTCCTGCTGTAGGGAAGAAGTTTCCATTCTCTATACCTATAGTCTTCTTTAACAAGCTATATATTGTCTTCTCATAGAACTTGTATTTAAGTTTCAATATAGGAGAAGGCTCCTTGCCATTCATCAGACAATCGATGTTGTATTCTTTTCCCACCTTCAAAGCATCCAGCATCAGTTTCTTCTTGACACCGGTAGTCTCGTTTATCTTTTCCATTACGCCTGCATATACCTTTTCCCAGAAACGAGGCACACTACACATAGCAGTAGGACGTATCTCCTTAATGGTTTTCTGTATATCGGCAGGACGAAGATTTATACACAATGTACATCCCATATCAATACACAGATATGACCATGCACGCTCAAATATATGAGTAAAAGGCAGGAAGTTCATTATTACATCATTATCCGAAAGAGTCTTCAGACGTCCGTAATGCGCCTTTATACCGAATTCGAAACAAGAATGATGCAACATTACACCTTTAGATTCACCCGTAGTGCCCGAAGTATATAAAATATTTGCCAGATCCTGAGGAGAAGAAGCCTCTATACGTTTGTCAACTATCTCCTGCAAAGATTCATCCTTACCTTTTTCCAGAAATTCATCAAAATATATGGAATTAGTATCTCCCGGAAGACGTTTTACGTTAGGATCAAATATAATAATCTGTTTTAAAGACCTGCACAAACCCTGCACACGGCGTGCCACTTCATACTGATACTGTTCGCCAACGAAAAGATACCTTATAGAAGCATCCTGCACGATATAATGTACCTGTGCTTCAGAACTTGTGGCATATAGGGGTATTGTCACAACTCTTGTAGCATAAGCTCCGAAATCAACATAGAAACATTCTGGCATATTCTGAGAAAAGACCCCCACGTTCTCCTGTTCATTGATGCCCAATGCCATCATAGCACGTGAAGCATATTTTACTTTTTCTGCAAATTTGTTCCATGAAACTGAAATCCACGAAGATATGGAATAATCACGATACTTGAGAGCTACCCTCTCACCATATTTCTTTGCCTGGCGGAAAACAAGGTCCGACAAAAATGATTTGCCCATTTTATATACTTATTTAGAATTCTTAATACGCAAAGTTAATTATATTTTTCTATTTTACCACAAATCTGTTACGATATATTAAAATAAAACATATCTTTGCCATAAAATATCAGAATAATATGATGACAGATACCAGTTATTACACATCGGAAGCTGTAACGCTGCTTCAAGCTCTGATAGGGATACCGTCCGTAAGCAGGGAAGAAGATGCGGCAGCCGACTTCCTGCAAACGTATATTGAAGAGTCCGGCATAATGACAGGACGTATGGGAAACAATGTTTGGTGCATAAGTCCAATGTTTGACACTTCAAGACCTACAATTCTCCTAAATTCCCATATCGATACAGTAAAACCTGTAAACGGTTGGCGTAAACAGCCATTCACTCCAAAAATAGACAATGGGAAACTTTTCGGATTAGGCAGCAATGATGCAGGAGCTTCATTAGTTTCACTTTTCCAGGTTTACAAACACCTGAGTGCTACAGAACAAAAATACAATCTTATTTTCTTAGCCTCATGCGAAGAAGAAGTATCAGGTAAAAATGGAATTGAAAGCGTACTTCCACAGTTACCTCCAATAACACTTGGTGTAGTGGGCGAACCTACAGAAATGAACCCCGCAATAGCCGAAAAAGGTCTTATGGTTCTTGATGTCACCGCACAAGGACGCTCCGGACATGCAGCCCGCGAAGAAGGAGACAATGCTATATACAAGATACTTCCGGACATAGAATGGTTCCGTTCACATAGATTTGAAAAGGAATCTCCTCTTCTCGGACCAGTAAAAATGACAGTGACACAAATTAATGCCGGAACACAACACAATGTTATACCGGATACTTGCAGCATCGTGGTTGACATACGCAGCAACGAATGTTACTCCAACGAAACTCTTTTCGAAGGAATAAAAAAGCACATCAACAGCGATGTAAAAGCAAGGTCTTTCAGACTAAACTCATCAAGTATCTCGCCGGATCATCCTATTGTGAAACGTGCCGTTGCATTAGGCAAAACGCCATTCGGTTCACCTACCCTTTCCGATCAGGCACTCATGCCCTTCACATCAATAAAAATTGGTCCGGGAAAATCATCACGTTCGCATACAGCCGATGAATACATAATGATTAATGAGATAGAAGAAGCAATAGACCTTTATATAAAACTTTTAGACGGGTTGGAGTTATAAACTCCAACCTTTTTTTATTACTTACTAATCAGCTTCCACCTCAACAAGATTTCCTGTCACAGAGTCCATAATAAATCCTCTGACCTTTATGCCGTCTGCCGGCATCAGCGGATGATGCCGCACTATATGAACACTCTTTCTTACAGCGTCTTCTGTGTCATCAAAACCACTCAACCACGAACGCAAGTCAACATCACAGTATTCCATCATCTCGATATGATCCTGCGACACTCCACGAGAACGCATGTGCGAAAGCATCTCATCACTATCCATGTGTTGCACACCACAGTCTGTATGCCCTATTATCATAATTTCCTCCACACCAAGCTCATATATTGCCACTAACAAACTTCGCATGGCACTACCAAACGGATGCGTAATCGTACCTCCGGCGTTTTTAATAATCTTCACATCACCGTTTTTCAGTCCTAATGCTGCAGGGAGCAACTCAATGAGTCGAGTATCCATACATGTAACGATGGCAATTTTCTTATCCGGATACTTTGTTGTCATAAACTTCTCGTATCCTTTTGTTTCAACAAAAGATTTGTTGTATTCAAGCAATTCGTCTATCATAATCAATTTTTTATACTTTATACACTGTAAAGATAACACTTAATTTTATACAGTTCACACACATAGATTACAAAAAATTTAAAACCGAATAGGAAAACAACGGACAAAAATGTATTTTTGTAACAAAATTCATAAACAAGAAAAATTATGGCTAAAGAACTTGAACTGAAATATGGATGCAATCCTAACCAGAAACCTGCACGTATTTTCATGAAAGAAGGGGAACTGCCTATTGAAGTCCTGAACGGACGCCCGGGTTACATCAACTTCCTTGATGCCCTGAACGGATGGCAGTTAGTAAAAGAACTGAAAGAGGCTACAGGAATGCCTGCTGCAACATCATTCAAGCATGTCAGCCCTGCCGGTGCTGCTATAGGTCTTGAATTGGACGAAACTATGAAGAAAATTTATTTCGTCGATGGTCTTCCTCTTTCTCCGCTTGCTAATGCTTACGTACGTGCCCGTGGTGCAGACCGTATGTCTTCTTACGGTGACTTTATCGCACTGAGCGACATCTGCGACGAAGAAACAGCACGCTTCATCAACCGCGAAGTATCCGATGGCGTTATCGCTCCGGGATATACAGATGCAGCCCTTGAAATCCTAAAGGCTAAACGTAAAGGAACTTACAATGTAATCAAGATTGACCCTAACTACGTTCCTGCTCCTATCGAAACTAAGGAAGTGTTCGGTGTAACTTTCGAACAGGGAAGAAACGAAATTAAGCTCAATGGTGACGATTTGTTCCAGAATATCCCTACACAGAACAAGAACTTTACAGATGCTGCAAAGCGTGACCTCATGATTGCGCTTATCACTCTGAAATATACTCAGTCAAACTCTGTATGCTACGTCAAAGACGGTCAGGCTATCGGTATCGGTGCCGGACAGCAGAGCCGTATCCACTGTACTCGCCTTGCAGGAAACAAGGCCGACATCTGGTATCTGCGTCAGCATCCGAAAGTATTGAATTTGCCATGGGTTGAAAAGATCCGCCGTGCAGACCGCGACAACACTATCGACATCTACATCAGCGAAGATCACGATGACGTTCTTGCTGACGGAGTATGGCAGCAGTTCTTCACTGAAAAACCTGAAGTATTGACACGCGAAGAAAAACGAGCTTGGCTTGATACAATGAAAGGTGTAGCCCTTGGCTCAGACGCTTTCTTCCCATTTGGCGACAATATTGAACGTGCTCACAAGAGTGGTGTGGAATTCATTGCGCAGGCAGGTGGCTCTGTACGTGATGACCATGTTATCGAGACTTGCGACAAATACGGCATTGCAATGGCGTTCACAGGCATACGTCTGTTCCACCATTAATCTTGCCTTATATATAAATAAAAACTCCTGACAGCCGCATATACAGGTTCTGTCAGGAGTTTTTGTTATTCAGATTTCCACATTTATAGACGCAATAATGAGACTGTATCATATTTCATTCTTCTATTGTCAGATATAGTATTTACTTCTTGCAGTATTTTACTATATCTCCTGACTAAAATATTCCTCTGCAGCTGTCTTTAGATCCATACCGATAAGCTCCCACGCATATCCCCTATAACAGTCTATTCCTTCAGGACATTCCTTGACATCAAAGATTCTTTCAAATCCGGCTTTGATGTCTTGTTTCGTAAAGCTCCATCTATCACGCATCATCGCCCATTCTATCATTTCTTCCAGACTGTAAGTGTTACTGAGTTCATAAATATCCCAAAAGTCTTTTTGTCGGGGTTCCTCCTGCGCGATTGCCTTTATTTTCATCGCTGCAATCTCTCTTATATCTGCAAGTCTTATTTCGTCTGTATATTTGAGAGGGAAGATAAAGTTTTCTGTGTAAAAAAAATCAGCCTTTATACAATCAGTCGGAGACTCGCCGATGCGGACGGTATATCCCAAAGCGGGTTGGTCCAAACTGTCTAAATTTTCTGAATATGGGAAGTTTTCTTGCAAAAAAAGCTTCATGGCTGCCGTATTCATGCTTCCGTAGTCTATGGCCGTAAACAAATCTATATCTATAGAGCGTCTGTGTCCTAATTGAAGGCTTAGGCAAGTTCCACCAACCAAGTTAAAGTCTTTGAATACATCAGATTGTAGAATCATTTTCAGGCAACGGACTAATTGGGGCGATACGGTTTCATAATGAAGTTTCATTGTACAAATTCTTTAAAGTTTCTTTCTCTTGTTTCTTTTTTCCATTCGCTGTGTATGTTCCGCAATACAGTTTGTATCGTTTCTTTGCCATAGAACCGGATGATTTCCTCTATTTCCTGACGGTTTCCATATTCAAATACGCGCTGAATGACCCACTCCTTATTTTTTATCCAGTTGATTTTTTCCAGTCTTATATCCCAAAATAATGCCATGCCGAATTTCGACAAGTCAGGGTGTCTTGTCAGTTCTTTTTCTGTCAGATAAGCATAAACTTCATAATTGGCCTGTATCTTATAGAAATAGCCCTCAATTCCTATTCCCAGTGCTTTTTCTATGGCTATGGATTGCTGGATAGTAAAATCCCTTGTACCTTTAATTAGTTCACTGATTCTTTGCGGATATACGCCTGTTTTGTCAGATAGTTGCTTTTGGGTTATTTTTGCCTTTCGCAAAATATGTTCCAGAACCTTTCCTGCCGGCGTCCTTTCTGATTTGATATATTCCTCGTACATGCTGCTGTCTTTTATACGTTATTGTACAAAAATACATTTGTTTTTGCTAAAAACCAAATTTGGTTATTTGTTTTACTACCTACTTTAGTCATTTGTCTTACCTCAACCAATACGTCTATCAGTTTTTTGTATATAATATCAACTTAGAAAACAATAATAAAAACAGTAAAATTCTGAACAGGAAACCGCTTTGTATATGTTTATCTGTTCAAAATTTTACTGTTCTCTTTAATTATTATCTATCTTACTCTCCGGAAACGACTACAGATGCACCGTCATGTAATTCTCACTCCAAGCCCATATTTAAATAAGAATCCTTATGACAGGCACCATCTTTTAAATAATAACGCCCCCGCTTAACAATTGATAACTTTGTTAAAATAAGTTCATCAAATATTTCCACCAAAAGGCAGAAAACCAAGAGAGAGGTTATATGAATGTATATATTTATCAGAATTTATATCCTAAAGTAAAATACATAGCAAAATTATATGGTGACGTCCTCGGAGCTATCTTACAAAAGCCAAAATCGGCATCAAGCCCTACTGTCCAATCTTTAAAATCGAGACCTACACCAGTCTGAATTCCGGCATCGAAACGGTTATAACCGTCGTAAAATTTTTTTTGATAATACAAATCATCAAAAGTTGGCCATGACATAGTTAACGCATCCACTTTTGTTTCTGATTTGCCCGATATGCCGTATGCTATATAGGGACCGACCGTAAATACCATATCAAACATTGAAGTTGCCCCTACATGGAATGCTGCCAAAAGTGGCATCTGAAAGTAGTTTTGGTTAACTTGAACTCTGCCAATTACAAAATCTTTATCAGTCCTACAGCTTGCACCTTTCGACGTCCAATTCAAACCTGTCTGGAATGACACAAGCCAATTTAAAGGTATATCCAATGTAACTCCAACTTTGGGATTGAACAAAGGTTTACTTCCATCGGCTCCCTTACCCATCCAAGCTGACAGACCTCCACCGACTTCGACTCCCCACTGTACCTTATTTTGGGCAATTACCGAAAATGTTGACAGCACACACGCTATCACAACTAACAGTTTCTTCATAATATCTTTATAGTTTATATTAGCTTGGATACAAATTTAAATAAATAAATGACACATCAAGCAAAATGACATATAAAAAATACCCTGTCGTTTTAATCAAAACGACAAAGCGTTTTGACTGAAACGACAGGGCGTTTTAAAAAAACGTATAAAAGTTGTTTTTAGAATGCGTATTCTACACCTATAGAAATAGTCTCAGCATCTGCATATACACCAAAACCATTCTTAGAATTAAATCTATAATCATCACGGAAACCTGCGAAACCTACCTTAGTAATAAAGCTGAAGTTTTCGTTCAATTTTACAGCGAGTCCAGGTTTCACACCTACTTCAAAACCTGTAACAGAATCAAGATTCTTTGGTTTTGTTACAGAAATACCAAATCCCATATCCAAGAATAAGCGTACCCTGTCATTCTGGAAATAAGAAAAACGTGCGTACGGAGCCAATGCAAATGTAAAATATTTACCTTGATATCTGTCTGTGTTTGCATCAAGAACCAACTGTCCTCCTACAGACCACTTATCACTCAATCCATAACCGAAATCAGGACTAATAGAAAATGTGGTAACATCTTTATCTGTATCACCCCATAAACTGATTCCACCACCAATGTACATTTCCTGTGCGTAAGCAGTAACCACTGCAAACAACACGAACAAAGTCATTAATACTTTTTTCATAAATCTCATTTTTTAAGTTGTTAAACTATTCAGTTTGTATTTAAAATCAAATTTGAGAAAAATATGTTATAAAAATAACCATTACTCAAAAAAAATTAATCAAAATCTTAAAAATAGAACAGTTTATCCGTTTTTATGACGATTCGCTCTACGGCGACGGATCTCTGCCTTCATCTTTGCTGAACCGGAATTGTGAAGACCTGTGATATATGTTTTCTTTTTTGCCTTAGTCTTTACCTTTTCTTCTTTCTTTTGCGCAGGCGACTTTGCTCCCTTAAACACAATTCCGTCTGTCAATATTTTCTCTATATCCATAATCAAATGTTTATATATTATAACGAATAAAAAGATTAAAAGTTCATTTTCAACTGAAATAAATGATTTCTATATCAGTAGCCTCGGCAAATTCTTTCATAAGACCGACCATGAAACCAACCGCTTCCTCCAATCCTTCACTACCGCTGTATGCATTCATTATTGCAAGAAGTTTAGTTGTTCCGGCTGTAATCTTTGTGCGTTCATTATCACTTGTAGGTGTTCCTACTCCTCCAATAGCATCACGATATACAGGCATTCCTTCTATGTTCAATTCGCCACGACCGATACCTTCGTACGGCTCGCCTGCCTTACCTATGCCAAGCACAAGTTCATCACCTTGAATCTTGTCAATATCGAAACCTCCAATGGAATGCCCGCAATTTATGGAAGCCAAGTTGATGAGATCTACCAAAGTATCTATCTGATACAACGGTATGCCTCGAAGGATACGACGACACAATGCTTCGGACGACGGACGATAGCGGCTTGGGTCCTTACCACATTTCTTGTATGCCTGACGTGTAGCCTGTATAGACGGCATATCTTTTATGGAATCCGTAGTATATTTGGAGCGGTAAAGCTCTGTAAACTCGTCTATACGTTTCCATAACTGTTCATTATATCCTGAGTTCTTGACTTTGGCAAATACGGCAGCACCACGAAAACCGGGCCATGCCTGCTTAAGTTCATCAGAAACAACAATATTTATCTTTCTACTTTCCATATAGCTTTCAATAATGTTTTATCTTTATCTGAGACTATCGGAGAACGTTTTCTAATCCTTCAAAATTATCCCCGAAATTATCCTGCCTGAATTTATTCCTAATCTGCGCGCGGAAAAGAAATCTTCATTTTCGGTATATGTACATATTCCACTCATTTCTATATTATAAGGATTTACTCCGGATGATATGAGTTGCAATCGGTTTGCTTCCCAAAGGTCGATATGCCATTTGGAATATTTGCATGATATCGCGTCCATATCAAATCCGGCATAGTGAAAAGCCTTATATACCTCATCTCCCACTTCGAAAGCATGTAGAGATATGCCCGGACCAATAACCGCAACGACATCTTGCGTCCGTGTTCCATACTCTTTCCGCATTTGCGTCAACGTTTTTTCCACTATACGTGCCACTGTGCCACGCCATCCGGCATGAATTGCAGCAATCGCCTTATTGTGTACGTCATAGCAAAGTACAGGAATGCAGTCGGCAGTTGATATGCACAGACATATACCGGGTATATCGGATATCACAGCATCAACGCCTTCTATAATATCTTTTTTCTCCACATCGCCCGCGTTGACAAAACCCCAGTCTATCTTACGCACTTCCGTGGAATGTATCTGATGCGGTATAACGAATTCTTTTGGACTGCAAGGCATTATGTCTGCCAGCAGTTTTCTGTTCCGCTCCACATCCTTGGGATTATCTCCACAATAATGGTTACAATTAAATGATGAATATTGTCCGGTACTGTATCCCCCGTGCCGTGTGGTGGAAAAACAAAAAATGTCAGCATACGATTCATTCAAACCGTACACTAACATTCTTTTATCTGTTGAAAATAAATTATTCATTATTTTTCCGGTTCATCATCCCAGTCTTCTTCTTCATACTCGTATTCGAAATCATCATCAGCATCGTCCTCATATTCATATTCAAAATCTTCATCCTCACCCATATCCTGAAGTTCCTGCTGAAGTTTTGACACGTCCTTGGAACGATGTACGATGGCATCACGCCTTACAGCCTCAAGCTGATTGCTTTCTTTATTCAGTTCTGCCCAAAGAATGTCCTTAAGTTGCTGAATTCCCATATTTGCTACAGAAGATATGAAAACATGCGGAATACCCTCAGGCAAAGTAGGTTCAAGCATACTTATAAGCTCGTCATCAAGCATATCGCATTTTGTAATGGCAAGTACACGCTGCTTGTCGAGCATTTCAGGGTTAAACGTAGCCAATTCGTTGAGCAGGATTTCGTATTCCTTGCGAATATCGTCAGTATCTCCCGGCACCATGAATAGTAACAGTGAGTTACGTTCTATGTGACGAAGGAAACGAAGTCCAAGTCCTTTACCCTCGCTTGCTCCTTCTATTATACCCGGGATGTCTGCCATGACGAAAGATTTACCGTCACGATAGGACACTATTCCTAAATTCGGCTCAAGTGTTGTAAACGGATAATTGGCTATCTTAGGACGCGCGGCAGATACAGTAGAAAGCAAAGTTGATTTTCCGGCATTCGGAAAACCTACAAGACCTACATCTGCCAAAAGTTTCAACTCAAGAATGACTGTCATCTCCTGCATTGGTTCGCCAGGCTGAGCAAATCGTGGTGCCTGACGTGTAGCAGTACGGAAATGCCAGTTTCCCAAACCTCCGCGTCCGCCTTTAAGCAAAATCACTTCCTGACCGTGGTCTGTTATATCGCATACATACTCTCCGGTCTCAGCGTTGTAAACCACAGTACCACACGGAACTTCTATCACCTTGTCGGCACCATCTTTACCAAAGCTCTTGTTCTTGGAACCATTTCCCCCATGTTCGGCAAAGACATGACGCTCATACTTCAGATGAAGCAACGTCCAGTAATTTCGGTTACCACGCAGAATTACATGACCTCCTCTACCACCGTCGCCACCGTCGGGACCACCATTGGGTATATATTTCTCACGGCGCATGTGTACAGAGCCGCGACCTCCCTTACCGGAGCGGCAGTAGATTTTTACATAATCAACAAAATTCGATTCAGCCATAATTTTTTTAGAAGTTAGAAAGGGGAATTAAAGTTTGTCTATTGCAGAGCAAATGTCAGCAAAGATACCGTCCATAGTACCAAGACCGTTGATGTGCTGATATTTTCCATCGTTCTTGTACCAGTCGATAAGCGGAGCTGTCTGAGAATGGTAAACTACAAGACGTTTCTTGATTGTTTCTTCATTGTCATCAGCACGTCCTGATTCCTGACCGCGCTTGATAAGACGAGTCATAAGTTCATCTTCTGGAACTTCAAGGTCGAGCATTATAGAAACTTCCTGACCACGAGCCTTAAGCATTTCTTTCAAAGCCTCTGCCTGAGCTATAGTACGTGGGAAACCATCGAAAATTACACCTTTACTGTCTTTGAAGCTATCGAATACGCTTGCAAGGATATCAATCATCAATGCATCAGGAATAAGCTGACCGTTGTCGATATATCCTTTTGCTGTCTTACCAAGTTCTGTACCGTTTTTGATTTCAGCGCGCAAAACGTCGCCTGTTGAAATGTGGTTCAAACCATACTTTTCTACTATACGTGCACTCTGTGTTCCTTTACCTGAACCCGGTGCGCCAAAAATTACAATGTTCAACATTTTTGTTTAAGTTTTTGAGTTTATATAAGTTTTTAAGTTCATGAATTGGTGGACGCTAAGTTAACCGCCTTGACTGTAAGCTCTTAATGTTTAATTATTCATTCACCACAGTATATATATCACGGTAATTACGTCCCTTACCGTCGTAGTCAAGACCATACCCAACAATGAAATCATTAGGTATATTCATTGCCACATAATCAATATCAAGTTTGACCTGCAGTTTATCGGGTTTTACAAGCAATGTAGCGATTCGTATATCCTTTGGATTTTTTGAGCGTAATGTTTCGACAAGACGTTCCATAGTAAAACCTGTATCTATAATATCCTCTACTATCACAACAGTTCTCCCCTCAATGCTTTCATTCAGTCCGACAAGCTCCTTTACCTTACCGGTAGAAGATGTTCCCTGATATGACGCCAACTTTACAAAAGATATTTCGCACGGAATATTAATGCGTTTCATCAAATCGGCCGTAAACATGAAAGAGCCGTTAAGTACACTTAGGAACAGAGGCTCAGTACCTTCAAGATCACGATTAATTTCGTCTGCCACACGTGAGACCTCTTTCAGAATCTTATCTTCAGTAATAAATGTAGTAAATGTCTTGTCTTTAATTCGAATAACACTCATACGATTATGCAAATTTAATATTGCGGACAAATTTACGCAAAATCTGACAAATGACAACACTACGTTTTAAGTATTTAAATATATTTTGAAGTTTAAATAGTGGATAGTTCGCATGTTTTTACTACTTTTACCAACAAAATACCATTTTAAGAAGTAATGAAAATTTTAAGTTGTACACAACAGAAAGAAGCCGATGCTTACACTATAGAGCACGATTCAATATTGTCCATCAATCTTATGGAAAAGGCTGCCGGCCTGATAACAGACGCTATATGCAGAAGATGGAACAAATCACACAGAATAATAGTATTTGCGGGTCCGGGCAATAACGGCGGCGACGCTGTGGCTGTAGCACGTATGCTTCACCTGAAAAACTATGAGGTGCAGGTAATATTATTTAATATTAAAGGTAATATTTCCGAAGACTGCCTTACAAACATAAAACGTTTGCAGGAGTGCGGATTTACCAATTACACCGAAGTAAGTACACAGTTTGATCCTCCAAAACTTGCCGCAGGGGATATTGTAATAGACGGACTTTTCGGAACAGGACTTAACACACCGTTGAGCGGAGGATTTGCCGCAGTAGTACAATATATCAATGCCTCGGCAGCTAAAGTGGTTTCTATTGATATTCCTTCCGGAATGATGGGTGAAGACAATACCAGAAACGTGCGTCAGAACATAATAAAAGCTGACCTGACACTTACTATAAATTTACCGAAACTATCATTCCTGTTTGCCGAAAACGAGGACCTTGTGGGAGAACTTGAAGTTCTTGACATCGGCATCAGCAAGGATTATTCAGATCAGGCGGAAAGCAAATACTTCATAACAGAAGAAAATGAAGTGGCAAAAATCATAAAACCGAGAAAAAAATTCTCACACAAGGGGTCTTTTGGTCATGCCTTAATTATTGCAGGATCATACGGAATGGGAGGAGCCGCCGTATTGGCCGGAAAGAGTTGCATGAGAAGCGGTGTAGGACTACTAACTGTTCATACCCCGGTATGCAATCGCCAATTATTGCAGATAAGCATACCTGAAGCTATGACGCAGGACGATATGGACGACAGGTATTTTGCAGAAGTCACAGATTTGGACAACTATCAGGCATTAGGTATCGGTCCGGGATTAGGACAGGAAGAATTTACCGCACACGCCATCATAAACCAGCTGAAAGAATGCTACATACCTGCTGTAATCGACGCAGATGCAATCAACGCCCTGAGTACTTACAGGAATCAGTTGAACTGCGTACCTAAAGATTCTATACTAACACCGCACATAAAAGAACTGGAAAGATTAGTAGGACGATGCAGTAACAGCTTCGAAAGGATACAAAAGGCCAAGGACTTGGCGTCGTACATGCAGATATACATAGTACTAAAAGGAGCATGGACAACTGTAATAACTCCCGATGGTGAATGCCACTTCAATCCTACAGGAAATCCGGGAATGGCAACCGGAGGAAGCGGAGATGTACTGACCGGAATACTGACATCTCTTTTAGCACAAGGTTACACACCTAAGGACGCATGTCTTCTTGGTGTATATCTACACGGAATGGCAGGTGATATTGCAGCCGAGAACAAAGGAGAAATCAGCATGAATGCTTCCGATATAATAGATGCATTGCCGGAAGCGTGGAAAAGACTAACAGAAAAGTGAAAACCAACACTAAATAACCCCTAAAGTTTATGAACAGAAAAGGAATTATAGCAATGTCAATGCTGGCAACTACAATTTGTACAGCAAATGCACATGATATAGATTATTACAAGCCGGGAGAAGGTGAAGGTATTGCATACTTTTTGCCTAAAACAGCCATTGAAGTAAACGTTATAGCGACAAAAGTAAAATATACTCCAGGAGATTTCTGTCAATATGCAAACAGATATCTCAAGATAAACAACATAACTTCGGAACCCTCAACAAATTGGGAAATCAAAAAAATTGAAGTACGTACTGTAGGTGTACCAGACTCAACAAAGGCATATATTATAAAGCTGAATGAAAAGAGTCTCATGTCCGATATAGAAGTGACGGACAACGGAATTATTAAAGCCATAAATACTTCTACTCCCAAAACAGTAAAAAGCGAATATATATTAGAGAAATCACAACCTTCTGAAGACGGAAGAAAATATTTGACAGAAGAAATACTGTCTGCCGGTTCCACAGCTAAAATGGCAGAACTGACAGCCAAAGAAATATACAATATCAGGGAAAGCAAAAACCTTATTTTAAGAGGACAGGCTGACACCATGCCTAAGGACGGGGCTTCGCTTAAACTAATAATGGAAAATTTAGACAAACAGGAAAAAGCCCTTACAGAAATGTTTATAGGCAAAACATCCACCGAGGACAAACTTTTCACGACTACAATCTTACCCGAAAAGGAAGTAACAAGCAGTACACTACTGAGAATTTCTAAGAAACTCGGCATATTATCGCCAGACAATCTTGCCGGAGAACCTATATATATAAAAATAGAGAGCCAGACTCCAATGCAAACTGTCTCTATAAATGAAGAAGACAGCAAAAAGAAGAAAAAAGGTCCTAAAGGGGTATTGTATAACATACCTGGAAAAGCCAATGTATCAATAACATTCAAAGGCAAAAACATTTTTGAGGACAACAATATGCTGTTTGCGCAATTTGGAAATACAGAACTACTCGTAGAAGATTTGTTCAAAAAGAAAGTAAACGCACGTGTTATATTTGATACTGTAACAGGTGGAATACAAAAAATAGATAAAGATTAACTAAAAGAGAATATTGACAAAATATTTGTTTTTTAGAAAAAATAGTCTAACTTTGCGTATAGTATATTAATACAACTATTTATACGTAGATTATGAAAAAACTAAAAATTAAAGTAGTATGCGCTTTACTAGGTGGAAGCCTGCTATTCTCTTCATGCATCGGTTCTTTCGCTTTATGGAACACCTTAAAAGACTGGAATCAAGGTATTGGTAACAAATTTGTAAACGAGTTAGTATTTTTGGCATTTAATATTATTCCAGTTTATGGTGTTGCATACTTTGCTGACGTTGTAGTTCTCAACTCTATTGAATTCTGGAGCGGATCAAACCCTTTGGCTGACGTTGGTACTACAAAAACAGTAAAAGGCGAAAACGGGGAATACCTGATCAGAACAAACGAAAACGGATACAGTATTACCAAAAAGGGAGAAGATATTTCTATAGATTTAGTTTACAATCAGGAAAATCGTACATGGAATGCTTCATGCGACGGTGAGTCATACGAACTTATGACAATGAACGAAGATGGAACAATAACTGTAAAATTGCAGGACGGAAACACTGTAACAGTTCTTCCTGACCAACAAGGTCTGGCTTCAGTACACGCTCTCAGCGGCTCACAAACTACTCTGTTTACAGCCGTAAGATAATATCAATCTGATTTATACACAAAAACTTTCAGGCATCATAAAAAAAGAGTTTTTTATGATGCCTGTTTTTTTATGTTCACTACTTGTTCATTCCATGTTCATTGAGTATTCATCACGAATTTAGTGAACGACAGATGAACGCTCAATGAACAATATATGAAAATTAGAAACTTATCGTTTTTTCTTGCTTCTTTCCGATTTCATTTTCTCAAACTTAGCCTTCTGTTCTTCGGTCAATAAAGAAGAAATTTTGTTATTCAGTTCGTCCATCTTTGCTTTCCTGTCTTCACGTGAAATTTTCTGATTGAAAAACTCTTTATACAGTTCTGTTATCTGCTTTTCCTGCTCGTCCGTAAGGTCAATTTTTTTATCAAGGTTTTCCACTACCTGTTCCGGAGTTCTCTTTTCTCCACTCTTACGCTGCGCATCTATAGTCTGAGTACACATAACTGCCATCAAGGCAAAAAATAAAATCTTTTTCATGTTGTCAAATTTATAAGTTTATAAAAATAAATTATCCGAATCAATAAGGTTTGAACAGTGTTTAAATACCATTTAAATGCTTTTTAAACACTGTTTAAAAGGTTTTGCAAGAGTTTTGCAAAATCTTTATCTGATTGTATATACAAAGCTGACCATTGCGTATGGTTTAAGCACATTACTGTTTATATAGTCATAATAATTACTTCCTGTACTGTGAGTAAATGCCTGGTTCTGTTTCAGAATATCGAAAGCCTCAACCTTTATTTCCGCCGCATTGTTTTTCAGGAACTTCTTTCCCAATGACACATTCCACAGAAAATAGTCTTCATTGCCTGTGTCAAGTCCTGTATAGCCTATATAATTGAATGTACTACGGAATGTAAGGCCCCAGAAAAATGTCCATCCCAACTTAGCTGCTGCATTATGAGTGATATAATCACCCGTTCCACTTGCAGTATTAAGAGAACTGAATATTTTATTTATTCCTGCCGAGTATGAAGCCGTAAAGTCAAGATTCTGACTAATATTACTTCCTATAATCACTTTCGGGATGATATTCAACTCGTTTGTTTTGCTTTTTTCCCCATTAAAAATAGTAGGTACATTAGAATAGTTTCATATTGAAACGATGGTTCCAGTTCTCCATTGTTCGTTCCTGATATTCATCATACGTCATACCCGGAAGTACAGACTCAAAATATTCGCGTTCAGTCTGCTGCTGTGTCAGATTTTCAGACTGATTGAAAAAATAACTTCCTGTTATATTGACCTTCTCGCCTCATTTGTCAACATAGTTCAGTCCGACACCATTTGTAGAAGTAATACCTCCCATACTGCCTACCATAAAGTCAGAGGTATTGCCACCTCCTCCACCGGCACCACCGCGACCACCTCCGCCGCCACCGCCACGTCTTCCACGTCCACCACCTTTAGCAGACGATGACATAACTCCTGCCAAGTCTTCCTGAGAAAAATTCTGCTGATTGACATTGTTCGACATACCAAGGACTGAAATTCTGCGGTCGTCATTAAAGAAGTTTATATTACCATTCACTTTATATCTGTCATCTGTACCATATCCGGCAGATACCTCACCAAAAGTCCCCTGACGAAAACCACCCTTCGTTATAATATTTATGGTCTTTACTTCCTCTCCGTCATCAAATCCTGTGAACTCCGCCTGCTCGCTCTTCTTATCAAACACTTCTATACTTGATATGACATCCGAAGGCAAGTTTTTGATGGCAAGATTTACGTCACCTTCAAAAAACTCTTTGCCGTCAACCAATATTTTTTTTACATCTTCACCCTGAGCCTGAATAGTTCCACCTTCAACCACTATACCAGGCATCTTCGACAACAAATCCTCAGCCGAACTTCCCTGCATGACCTTGAAAGCCTCGGCATTATAGAACAAACTGTCACCTTTCTGTTCGGCTCGTGTGGCACGTCCCTGTACTGATACTTCGCCCAGCATCAAAGCATTCTCTTCAAGTTTGAAAGTAACTATATAGTTGTCCTTTTTATCAGTAACCTTTAATCTCTTTTCATCTGCCTTATATCCTACGTATGTTACTCCAAGGACATAACTGTCATACGAAACAGATGTGAATGCAAATTTACCGTCCAAATCTGTTGAGGTATATTTCTTGGTCTCCTTATCCGAAGAAGGAGCTATACTTACCGTAGCCGATGGCAACGGTTCGCCGGTATTCCTGTCTGTCACGGTTCCGCTCACCGTAACCCTCCCCTGTGCCACCAACATCAGTGGCAATAAAAATAAAGCAATAGATGTAAAAAGTTTCAGTTTCATATAATGTTAAAATTTCCGTTTCTGATACAAAGCTCCCCAAACTACAAACATAAAAAACAGCTCCAAACCAATGCAGTGGCGAACGACACACATCAAGTGGTGAACGACAAACGGTATTTTTTAACATTTCATTTATTCGCTTTTTCGGCATATTTATTTTACATTTGCATTATAACTACGAACGATATGAACAACAAGTACTTACCCATAGGCATAGACCTATTTTTCTGTATCATTCTGCTGCCTGCCATGATGATGATGCTTCCTGTTGATAAATGGCTTGAAAGCAATTCACTGTTTGTCATTACTCTCATAGCATGGCTTTATGCCGTATATTTCTGTATAAAGCAAATCAGCGTTCCTATGGCACTGAAAGACCGTAAGCATCTGCTGATAGCAATAGCCGTTCTCTTAGGAACGATATTCATTACATGGCTCATCACCCAATACCAGATGGATTTTCCTTTCAGAGGTCACAAACCAAGAATGGACAAATTCATAAGAAAGACGATGAACATAAGCAGAATAAAACAACACCAACAAGGCACATGGTTCATGTACCTCGTGACTGTATGTTTCAGTATAGCTGTAGGTCTTCTTACAGAATTATACAAGCAGATTATGGCAAGACAGGAAAGCGAGTTTGAAAAAAAGAAAGCCGAACTGGCACTATATAAGGCACAGATAAACCCACACTTCCTGTTCAATACCCTTAATACCCTATACGGACTGATGATTACTCAAAGTCAGAAAGCTGAGACAGCTTTCATGCAGTTTATAGAATTGATAAAATACATGTACACAAAGGCCACAAAAGATACGGTAAGTATTGATGAAGAAGCAGAATACATACAACAATACATAGAACTGCAAAAAAACAGAATAGACGAGAACCGTACTCATATCTATTATTCATATTCAGCAGACGAATCGGCTAAAAATGAAAAGATTGCACCAATGATACTCATTACCTTTATCGAGAATGCGCTTAAATATGGTGCATCATCACACATAGAAAGCGACATCATAATAAGCCTGAAGGTGAACAATGACACTCTGACACTATTCACAGAAAACCATACCGTCAACCCAAAACCGGAAAATAAGGAACCGGGAATAGGTATATCCAACTGTAAAAAAAGACTTGAACTCTTATATCCCGGAAAACATAATTTGGAAATAAGCAATACAAACGGGGTTTTCACCGTAAACCTTATCTTAAAGTTGAAATAACAATGAAGTGTATAGCAATAGATGACGAGCCCGTAGCTCTAAGCATTATAGAACAGTTCTGCAAACGTTGCGGAGACCTTGAAGTGACATCATATACAGACCCTATAACAGGACTGGAAAAAGTAAAGTCCATCAAACCGGATATAGTATTCCTCGACATAGAAATGGGAGGAATAAACGGCATTGACGTGGCGCGAGAACTTCCCCCAGGAATATATCTTATATTCACCACCGCATACGCCGAATATGCTGTTGACGGATTCGAGCTTAATGCAATAGACTATTTACACAAACCTTTCTCATACTCACGTTTCGAAAAGGCAATAGAAAGGGTAAGGAGAATAAAGAAATTAGAAAGCCTTTCTGCCGCTCCGGTACTTACGGAAGAGGAAGAAATTACACTGAAAGTGGAATACAAGAACGTGAAAATTAAAATAGCCTCGATAGAGTATATCGAAGCTATGGACAATTATATCAAGATTTATCTTACAGACGATGACAGACCGGTTCTTTCGCAAACCAGCATGAAATCTATTATAGAAATGTTGCCCGAAGACAGATTCATGCGAGTACACAAGTCATATATAGTACCACCTCACAAAGTAGCGAACTATACCCGCCGCCAGCTGACATTATATCACCGTGCCGTGGAAATACCTATAGGCCGTGTGTATGCTGACGACTTCATTAAACGGGTGGGCGAAATGAAAAAATAATATCTATTTCTTACGGGCGGCAATAGAAAGTATTACTCCGAGCAATACTCCCAAGAGTGCGGCAAAAAGCACACGCGTCTCTCCGGGAAGAAGGAAAGTTATGGTATGCGCCGGAAACCAGAACAGCGGTATCGTCTTTTTAAAGACAAATCCCCACTGAACCTTCCAGTTCAGGTTTTGCATTATCTCGCCCATCTTTATAGGAGTGAAAAGTCCGCTCAAAGTACCACCATTATTCATTATATGAGTATCGGTGATTTTATGAAGTGTCATAAACACCGGTGCGAATATAGAATTAAGCACAACGGAAATAGAAAATGCCAACGCCACTTTCTGCCATGAAAGAGTACCCGAAAGTATAGCTGCGGTATCCTTAACACCAAGGTATTCGGCAAAAGCCGGAACACCTGTTGAAAACACAATAAAAGCCATGTTTATCCCCATTCCCAATATTCCCCATACGATAGCACGCGGCAATACTCCGAAACCTTCAAAATAATATACTCCCCTACTTATACGAAGTCCCAACAGTTCTCCCATAGTTGCCAATATCGCAAACTTCAGGAAACTCATCACCATGCCATGCTCTGCATTAAAAGACAGATACCAATCGTATAAAGCATCAGAAATCATAAATGGAAGAAACACCGCAATGACAATCAAAATAAAAATAAAGTCTTTTGTTCTCATAATAATATAATTTTAAGTTGTTTTGCGACAAATATAACATAAAACACACAAATTACAAAACAAAAGTGTAATCATATCATTACATTTGGCAATACTCCTTATAAAATTATTTTTCCTTAGCCAGTTCTGCCCTTATCCTGCTCAAAGACTGCGGAGTTATAAACAAATACGAAGCTATGTATTTCAGTGGAACATGTTGCAGTAATAACGGATCACGTTTCAGCAAATCAAGATACCTCTCTTTTGCCTGAGGAATAGAACCGGTAGCTACTATACGTTCCTCAGCTACAAGGAAATCCTGTTCCACAAGTTTTCTTCCCAAATTGGCACTTTCTATAGATGAGTTTAAAAACACTTCCATATTCTGTTTGTTTATTCTGTACAGTGTACTGTCCGTCATAGCCTCTATATATATTGGCGACGGGCGACCGGCCATATATCCCCAACTGGAGAAGACTGTCTCACCCGTTATGGCAAACCACACGGACAATTCCTCACCGTCACGAAGTATATAGCCTCGCCATATTCCTTCTTTAATAAGATAATATGAGCTGTTTGTCTCACCGGCACGCACCAGAAAATCACCTTTCCTGAAACAAACCTCGTCCATATTATCAACAAGTTTCATGCACTCCTTTTCAGTAGCACTATATCTTTTGCAAAATGCATCAACAAGCATACAGTATGAGTATCAGCGATGATACTACCACTGCCTGAGTCACGTTTATGCGTGCCACCTTGACTTTCCCGTGCGACAAATGTATAGACGCTACTACCGAAGCACCAATACCGAACATCAGAGCCACTCCGGTATTGATAAGAAACAGCGGAGCTGTGATATTAACCGCAGCAAGCGCGTCGCTGCCTATACCCTTTCCCACAAATATACCGTCGGTTATTATAAATATGGCAGAGAATACCATTCCCATAACTGTAGGTATCAGAAGTTTAACGAACAACTTCGATACATTCATCTTTCCAAAATCAATACTATCCTTCATACTCTCATTTTTTCAGGGCGCAAAGTTAAGCCAAAGACCTGTCCTGAAAATTAACATTTGGTAAAAAGAGTATCATTAAATATAAATGAGTAAAGAATTTTTCCGGTCTTCGATGAATAAATGTATATTTGCATTCGGATAAAAAGAGAAATAATATGCAAAACAGCGACAATATGGCAAATTCTCTTCCGGATTTGAAAGGTTCGATGGGCGAACATCTTGGCATAAAGTTCATAACTATGGAAGAAGGAAAGGTTATTGCCACCATGCCTGTTGACCATCGCACATGCCAGCCTTTCGGTATTCTGAACGGCGGAGCATCACTCGCACTGGCGGAAATGGTTGCAGGACACGGTTCCGTTCCACTGTGTTCACCTAACGAGATGCCATGTGGCATACAAGTCAGCGCAAACCACGTAGGAATGGTAAAAGTGGAAAAAGGAGCTTTAGTCAAGGCTACAGGAACATTAATACATCGTGGAAGGACAACACACATTTGGAACATAGACATAACAAACTCTGAAGGAAAACTGATTTCCACAGCAAGAATAGTTAATCAAATAGTGAAAAAACGGATATGAACAAACCCGATTCACACATACAAAAACTTATTGACCAGATGACGTGCAGCGACACGTCGTTCGCCATTTATCGTCTTCCGTGGACAGATATTCCACTTCTTGTCATGCAAAACGAAACCGACAGCCTGACTTTCAATAATCTCAAAGAACTTAACGGACAAAGAGGTTTTGTTATTTCACCATTCCGATTTACAGAAGAACATCCGGGAGTAATAATTCGTCCGGACATAACAGCCACCGGATGGGAAGATATTAAGGAAAAAATATCCGGAATAACAGTAAACGAACATTCATACGGGCAGACATTATCCGTTAATTGCCGAAAATCGGAAAGTGAACTGAAGGAAACTTATATTGAAGTATTCTCCAAATTTATCTGTCATCTTAAAAACAACACTTTCGGTAAACTCGTTTTATCACGAAACGCATCATACATGCTCGATAAAAACTTCTCTCCAATAGAAGCATTTATCACAGCTTGCAACAGCTATCCCCGCATGATGATTTCGTTAAGCCATACCCCCATCAGCGGAACATGGATAGGCAGTACTCCCGAAATAATCCTCAGCGGCGAAGGCAACATCTGGAATACAGTAGCCCTGGCTGGTACCATGCCCATGCAAGGAGAGGTAATGCCAACAGAATGGCATAAAAAGGAAAAGGACGAACAGGCTTTCGTGAGCGAATATATCAACAAGGTGATAAAGAAATTCAGCAGCAAAATTGCCATAAAAGGTCCTTACACAGCACGTGCCGGACAGCTTGTTCATTTAAGGACAGACTTCCAGTTCAGGCTGAAAAAGACTTCCGAACTGGGAAACCTGCTTGAAGCTCTTCATCCTACTCCTGCCGTATGTGGAATGCCGAAAGACAAGGCATACGATTTCATCAACGAAAACGAGGGCTACGACAGGAAATACTATTCCGGAATAATAGGATGGTTGGATCCTGACGGACATACCACACTATATGTAAATCTTCGCTGCCTGAATGTAAACGGTAATTGTGCCACTTTATATGCCGGAGGAGGAATACTTCCTTCATCGGACGCCAACTCGGAATGGGAAGAGACACAGCATAAGATGAATACCATGCGCAAATGTTTGGAGAATTCTTAATTTTTTAATTCTTAATTATTAATAACCAAAGTGTACACCGATAAAAAAAGCATACTGCAACTGGCTGCCCTGCTCAAAGCATACGGGATAAGGAAGATAGTACTTTGCCCCGGTAGCCGCAACATACCTATTGTGCAGACACTTGCCAATATACCTGAATTCACCTGCTATCCCGTAACCGACGAACGAAGCGCAGGATTCTTTGCGCTCGGACTTGCCCTTCACGGAGGAAACCCGGCTGCTATCTGTTGTACTTCCGGTACTGCCCTGCTGAATCTTCATCCGGCTGTGGCCGAAGCGTTCTATCAGCAAGTGCCGCTTGTGGTAATTTCTGCCGACCGTCCTGCAGCATGGATAGGTCAGATGGACGGACAGACATTGCCTCAGCCGGGAGTATTCGGTAGTCTGGTAAAGAAATCAGTAAATCTGCCGGAAGTGAATACCGACGAAGACGAATGGTACTGTAACCGACTTATCAACGAGGCACTTCTGGAACTTAACCATCACGGTAAAGGCCCTGTTCATATTAACGTGCCTGTAAGCGAGCCTTTCTTCCTGCTGCCGGTGAACGAACTCCCGGAAGCAAGAGTCATCACCCGCTATCAGGGACTTAGCGTTTACGACAAGGACTACGAACCGCTTATCGAACGCCTGAACAAATACCAGCGCAGAATGATGGTAGTAGGACAGATGAACCTGATTTACCTGTTCGACAAGAAATATACCAAACTGCTATACAAGCACTTCGCATGGTTCTCCGAGAATATAAGCAACCGCACCATACCCGGACTGCCAATCAAGAATATAGAGCCGCTTCTCTGCTCGATGGACTTCGAGGCACAGAAGAAGATGCGTCCGGAACTGCTCATCACATACGGCGGACATATCATATCCAAGCGTCTGAAGAAATTCCTTCGCCGCCATCCGCCTGTAGAACACTGGCATGTATCGGCCGACGGTGAAGTGATGGACCTATACGGTTCTCTTACCACTATAATAGAGATGGACCCGTTTGAGTTCCTCGAAAAGATTTCATCGCGCATGGAGAACCGCACTCCGGAATATCCGCGCCAGTGGGAAGCACTGTCGAAAGCCATACCTCAGGCAGAATTCGAATACTCGGAAATGAGCGCCATAGGAAAAGTTATAACCGGACTTCCTGCCCCATGCTCACTTCATCTTGCCAACAGTTCGGCTGTGAGATACGCACAGCTTTTCGACGTACCTCAAGATGTGGAAATCCTGTCAAACAGAGGAACGAACGGTATAGAGGGCTCATTGTCAACAGCCATAGGTTATGCCACAGCATCGGACAAACTGAACTTCATCATCATTGGCGACCTGAGTTTCTTCTACGATATGAACGCCTTGTGGAACAACAACTACGGTTCGAACATCCGTATCCTGCTCCTCAACAACAGCGGTGGAGAGATTTTCCACGCACTGCCCGGACTTGAACTGCACGACAACGCACGCCGTTTCGTGACAGCCACACACACCGCATCGGCAAAGGCATGGGCTGAGGACCGCGGACTGGAGTATCTGTCGGCCCATAATGAAGAAGAGTTGAACAGTGCCACGGTACGTTTCCTCGAACCGTCTGTAACAAACCGTCCTATGCTTCTCGAAGTATTTACAGAGAAGGAAAAAGACATAGAACTCCTTAAGAAGTATTATCACAATCTGAAAAAATAATTGAATCATGGAAAAAAGAGAATGGAAAACCATAAAGGAATATCAGGATATTCTTTTCGACTTCTATAACGGAATAGCGAAAATCACTATCAACCGTCCGCGATACAGAAACGCGTTCACTCCTACCACTACATCAGAAATCAGTGACGCACTGCTTATCTGCCGCGAATGTCAGGATATCAATGTAATAGTTCTGACTGGTGCAGGCGACAAGGCCTTCTGTTCAGGCGGCGACATGCATGTAAAAGGCCACGGAGGATATATCGGAACAGACGGTGTGCCACGCCTCAACGTGCTTGACGTACAGAAGCAGATACGTTCCATTCCAAAACCTGTGATAGCTATGGTGAATGGATATGCCATCGGTGGTGGACATGTGCTGCACGTAGTTTGCGACCTTACTATTGCATCAGAAAACGCAATCTTCGGACAGACTGGTCCGCGTGTAGGCAGCTTCGACGCAGGTTTCGGTTCTTCTTACCTTGCCCGTGTGGTAGGTCAGAAAAAGGCCCGTGAGATATGGTTCCTCTGCCGTCAGTATTCCGCACAGGAAGCCCTCGAAATGGGACTCGTAAACAAGGTTGTTCCTTTTGACCGTTTGGAAGACGAAGTTGTAGAATGGGCAGAAACAATGATGCAACACAGCCCGCTTGCCCTCCGCATGATAAAAGCCGGCCTGAATGCCGAACTCGACGGTCAGGCAGGAATACAGGAACTTGCAGGAGACGCCACAATGCTGTACTACATGACCGAAGAAGCACAGGAAGGCGGAAAGGCATTCCTCGAAAAACGTAAACCCGACTGGAGCAAATTCCCTAAAATGCCGTAATCACAGTATATTTTTAGCGTGACACGTACGTGTCACGCCAATTAATACAGCACATCTTAAATTATATTTTATGATTAAATCTGAAATAATTCCCTACGAACTACACTTCAAGCAACCTGCAGGAACGTCGCGCGGCGTTTATACCACACGAAAAGTATGGTATGTCCGACTTACAGACACTGAAACCGGAAAATCCGGAACAGGCGAATGCGCTCCACTTCCCAACCTCAGTTGCGATGATATTCCTGCTTACGAAGATGTGCTGCAATGCCACTGCCTGCAAGTAGAGAAAACCGGTTCAATAGACTATAAAAGTTTGAGGCCATATCCTTCTATGCTGTTCGGTCTGGAAACAGCTTTTTATCATCTACATACCGGAAGCCTTGCATTTTGGGATACTCCTTTCTCACGTGGAGAAGAGGGAATTACCATCAACGGCCTTATATGGATGGGCAGTTTCGACGAAATGTATGCCCGTATCCTCGAAAAGATGAAAGCCGGATTCAGCTGTATAAAACTGAAAATCGGTGCGATAGACTTCGACAAAGAATTACAGTTACTTGAATTTATCCGCAGCCATTTCGATAAAGAAGAAATAGAACTCCGTGTAGATGCAAACGGAGCTTTCAAACCGTCAGAGGCTATGACAAAACTTGAGGCACTGAGCAAGTTCGGCCTTCACTCCATTGAACAACCCATACGTCAGGGACAATGGGAAGAAATGGCAATACTCTGTGCCGCTACCCCACTACCCATAGCTCTCGACGAAGAACTGATAGGCGTAAACACAGAGAGCGAAAAGATTCGCCTTTTAGAAACAATCCGTCCACAATACATAATTCTGAAACCGTCACTGCATGGCGGAATTGCCGGTTCTGAAGAATGGATAAGACTTGCCAAGGAAAGAAACATCGGCTACTGGATAACCTCCGCACTCGAATCAAACATCGGGCTTAATGCCATAGCGCAATGGACAGCCACACAAGAACATACCTTGCCACAAGGACTTGGAACAGGACAGCTGTTTACTGACAATATAGATTCTCCTTTGAGTATTAAGGGAGAAAAATTATGGTTCAATCTTTCAACGGAAATAAGCAACAAACAATTCATATAAAATGACTCCTGAAATAGCAATAATAGAAAAGAATACACTTACAGCATTAGGCCTGCAAACCATACTGGAAGAACTTATTCCACAAGCCATAATACGTGTGTTTCATTCATTCGAGGAACTCATTGATGATACCCCCGACATGTATGCCCACTATTTCGTATCCATATCAATATATTTCGAGCATACGGCATTCTTTATTGAAAGAAGACCTAAAAGTATAGTACTGTCGGCAGGAGAGCCACAAATACCGGTAGGTGTGCCTATGCTTAATACGTTATTGCCACAGGAAAAACTTATTAAGGCCTTTATGGAGATGAGAAGCAAAGGTCACGAAATGACGCATCACCCCGTAAAGCCATTACCACACGAAAGCGCGAATACACTGTCAGCCAGAGAAATAGAGGTTCTTGTCCTCGTCACAAAAGGACTTATAAACAAAGAGATTGCAGACAAACTGAACATAAGCCTGACAACAGTAATATCGCACAGAAAGAACATCACCGAAAAACTTGGAATAAAATCTGTTTCCGGACTTGCCATATATGCCGTAATGAACGGATATATTGATGCCGACAGCATATAAAATCATAATAAATTAGGATTGTACGTTTTCACTATTTGAATTTCCTTTGCATCCGAATTACAAAAACCATATATAGACTGAAAGATGAAAAAACGTACAACCCTGAAATCACTCAAAATAATGGTAGCAGGCATAACTGTTGTTTCTGCGGCAACACCCGCATACAGCCTGACAAGAGAAGAGACAACAGTTGCTCCAAAAGACACAACAAGAGTGATAGACATCGAAGAAGTAGTGGTGATAGCCACTCCAAAAGAGAACAACAGATTAAGACAACAACCGGTTTCCGCCACATCGTTTTCACAAAGCGACATGAGGAACAACTCTGTGACATCAGTAAAATCATTGTCAGGACTTGTGCCTAATCTGTTCATTCCTGATTACGGTTCAAAACTTACCACTTCTGTTTACGTAAGAGGTATAGGCTCAAGAATTAACACTCCTGCCGTAGGACTGTACGTTGACAATATTCCTTATATCGACAAATCGGCCTTCGATTTCAATTACTCTGATATAGAGCGTATAGACGTATTGCGCGGTCCGCAGGGAACCCTTTACGGACGCAACACAATGGGTGGGCTTATACGTGTATTCACCAAATCACCGTTCACGTATCAGGGCACGGACATCAGTCTTGGTGCCGCTACATACAATAACTATAAGGCATCTGTAAACCATTATCACCGTATTTCCGAGAAATTCGCGTTCTCTGCAGGAGCATTCTACGAACACGAAGGAGGATTCTTCGAAAACGTGGCCCGCAACAACGAAAAGATAGACAAAGGCGACGAAGTCGGAGGAAGGATGAGAGCTATATGGTTGCCTAACGAAAATCTTAAACTTGACTTTACGGTAAATTACGAATATTCCGATCAGGGAGGTTATCCTTATCAGCTGACCTCTCTTTCTGAAAATGATATTTACTATCAGGATCTGAAAGATGACTTGGGCAAGGTGGCATATAACAACGAGTGCGGATATATGCGTCATCTTCTTAACGGAGGTCTGAACCTTGAGCATCAGGCAGACAACTTCATTCTCAGCAGTGTAACCGGCTTTCAGTATCTGAAAGATGAAATGAATCTGGATCAGGACTTCACAAGAAAGAACGTTTATACCATGGCACAGAGACAGAACTCTAAAACCTTAAGCGAGGAAATTGTAATGAAGTCAAAACCCGGACGCCGCTGGCAATGGACTACCGGCGTGAGCGGTTTCTATCAATGGTTGGATACGGAAGGACCTGTTACTTTCCATGAAGACGGTGTCAACTGGCTGAACAACACAATAAATTCCAATGCGAACAAATACATGCCGGAAATACCAATGGGACCGACCACAAGCATGAAAATGATATTCAGCGATGTTATTAACGGCAATACCCTTAACATACCGGGACTTTTCAAGACCCCTGTATTCAATACTTCAGTATTCCACCAGTCAACATTTAATGATTTGTTCGGTGCAGAAGGACTATCGTTCACAGTAGGACTAAGAATGGATTATGAGAACCTGAAGATGAATTATAACTCCGGAGTAAACTATACGCATACTTATTCCCTAAGCGGTGATATGGGCAGCAGGAAGATTACAATGATTCCTGATACAGAATTCAGCCAAGACGTGAAATACGAAGGCAACTTGAGCCATGATTACATCCAGTTATTGCCGAAATTCGCCATCCAATACGATTTCAACAAGAATAACAATATCTATGCTACAGTGTCAAAAGGATACCGTTCGGGAGGTTACAACATACAGATGTTTTCCGACATCCTTCAGAATGACATGAAAAGCAATAATATGAGTGATGTGGCACAAAAGACGATTGAAACCCTTGACAAAATGCCTTCCGGAATGATTAATGAAGAGATGAAACAGAAGATAATAGGCATGATGAACGGTATGGCACAAAAAGCTGATACAGACGTAAAGAATGCGACACTCTACAAACCGGAATACTCATGGAACTACGAAATAGGTTCACATTTGACAATGCTTGACGGACGCTTGCAGGCTGATCTGGCCGCATTCTATATGGATACGCATGACCAACAGATTTCACGTTTTGCGGCAAGCGGATTAGGACGTATAACCATAAATGCAGGAAAAAGCAGAAGTATAGGTGGGGAATTAGCCTTGAAAGCACAGATTACTGACAACTTCAGCCTGAACGGTAACTACGGATATACGAACTCTAAGTTCACAGAATATATAAGTAACTATAAGGATGCGCAAGGCAAATTGCAAGAAATAAACTATAATGGTAATTACGTGCCTTTCGTTCCTGAACATACTTTCAACATTGGCGGACAATATATCTTCCGCATGAAAAGCGGCGCATGGCTTGATAATATAATGCTGAACGCAAACTATAAAGGAGCCGGACGCATATACTGGACAGAACAAAACAATGCATACCAGAATCTTTACGGAACGCTGAACGGACGTATCAGTCTGAACAAAGGTAACGGACAGATAGGTATCTGGATAAACAATGCTCTCAACACAGACTATCAGGCTTTCTACTTTGAATCAATGAACCGAGGATTCGCACAAATGGGACGACCTATGCAAATAGGTATTGATTTGAGATGCAGATTCTGACACATAAATGAATGTAAAAAATAGACCGGCACGAAGAGATTTTTCATGCCGGTCTATTTTACATTAAGAAATTAGTTGTCATAAAACTTTTTCATCGGGAACACTCCTATAGGATAACTGGTTTGATTAAGAATCTTTTTTACTAAAACCGGAGAATCTCCACTACAATCATAAATGAGAAGATAATTATAATTCGGAATCTCAGATTCCCAATAAATATCAGATACAGCTACATATAAATATTGTTTAGAAGAATCTGCTATTACATTACAATTGAGATGAATGCCTTCCGGAGCGTCTTTAAGTACATCGATATAGTCCTCAGCCTGAAATGTATCAAGAGAAAGGCGTCTCACAGTAGTTCCACCTGCAGCATAATAAATATAATCTCCTGACTTAGTGATACCTGAAGTATTGAAAAACTCAGCCGAAATATCTTCCGCTATGCGCTTTTCTTTTGTTATTTCCCATTTATCCAAATCAACAAAAATCAGATAACTTTTCTTCTCTCCTCCTCTGCCGCATGTAGCCAGCATGACTTCACGCTCACCGGTCTGACAGATTCCACTGATAAATTCACCATTCAAATCCGGTAATACCCTACTCACCTTATTCATTCCTTTCGAGAATTCAAGTAATCTTGTTGACTGCCAGAATCCACCGCCTCCACAGTATAAACAGTCACCAACTCTTATTATACCTCTGGTCGAAGCGACCTCTTCAATAGTATTTCCCTGGTTACCAAAATTAAATGCGCCTTCTATGATATTGACATCACCGGTCGTACTGTCAAAACGAAAAACTCCCTGTTCTTCAGAGAAGAAAATATTTTTCTCATCAAGTACAGCTATATTATCAAAAGGAGTACTTAATAACAGCATTTCGTTTTCATTCTTACTACCTTCCGGACGATGAAATTTCAAATCCTCTATTTTATACGCTTTTTCGCGCTTTAACGTTACAGCATCGGCTATTACAAGAACTCCATCGCTTACCTCACCTCCAGGAGAGTAATTACACCCACTCAACATATAGATTTTTCCATTATACACCCACAAATCCTGAGCATAATTACCTAAAGCGGTACCATTAACCTTGCGATAAACATCCTCTTCTACAGTCCCATCAGGAGCTATATAAGTCAACCAACTGTTTTCCTCGGTAGGAGCACCTTGATTTAAGATAAATACTCCATCAGGGTCAGCATAACCACCAAGAGACGCATCATCGGACGTTTCCGGCGTATTTTCATTTGATGAATTATCTTCCGAAGTATCATCTGGTCCTTCAGTAACAATATCATTACATCCGGCTGTAAATGCTGTCATCATAAACAGCATCATACAAAAGTTCAAAATCTTATTCATATTCAGACATATTAATTATTGGTATTAAAAAAGAATCCAACAGGGAAATTGGTATAATTCTCAAATTTTACAGCCGGAGTCTCCTTAGAATTAGCAAAATCAAAGCCCCAAATATGATTCTGTGTAAATTGTGCAAAAGATTTTATTGTATTCATATAAACACGTCCGGTCACCGGATGTACTCCAAGACCATTATACATTAGACCGGCATTTTTGTCCAAGCCCGAAACGTCTATCATCCATTCCTCGGCACTGACAGGCTCTTCATCATCTGTCTTCTCATCCTCATTCTCATCATCAAAAGCGAGGTGATATATAGCCATATCGTCCGCATAGTATATATCATTGCCACGTGCCGCAAAAGCCACACCACTTGATCCTACGCTGACCTTGACACCAATCAAATGCTGCCTTATCTCCTTAGTAGCGGGATTGAACTTGCCGATTGCCGACTTTCCGAAACCGAAGCTCATAATCCATATCTTACCGTCATCCGAAGCCTTTATACCTTTCACCTCGTTAATGTCGTAAGTCACAAGATATGGTAACGAAATAGAATTTACAGCATCGTTTTCTGCCGAAATCTCCAATATCTTGCTCATAAGGCCCGATTTATAGGTATATACCTTACCATTCAATTTCACAAACTGAGATTTCGGAGCACCATCTGATTCTTCTATAAACGTCAGTGTTTTAGTTGACATATCCAAACGATATACTCCTTTATTGTCACGTATATACACGTGTTTATCATCAAGCGCAGCAATATGCGAAGGCCAACTCAGAATACTAAGCTCATCGTTTGTAAATGACGCCTCTTTTTTCAGAGTTTTGGCATCCATAACCACAAGCATACCGTCATTCTCAAATTCCGAACCTACCGCATTTTTGTTTCCGTTCTGCGATATTATGTAAATCTTGCCATTACAAAAGTCCATATCTTGAGCCACATTTCCAAGTTCGGTGCCATTTACAGTCTTATACGCGTCATCCACCACATAACCTTCAGGAGTGATATATGTAAGCGAGCCGTTTTCCGTTGTCATATTACCTTCATTCAATACGAAAGTTCCGTTCGGATCATCAAAAGAACTAAGATTATAAAAACCGACTTCTTTTACCGCCTCACTATTACCATCGCCTTTTGCCTTAAAAGTAATTTTTATGTTCCTTTCCGCATCAGCAGAAACACTTACTGTTATTTTATGCGCAACACTATCAACAACGGCACTCCATCCTTCTGGCAAGTCACCTGTCTCCAGCGTTCTGATATTCTCACCGGAATATTCCAAAACCAGATCATTACCCGGAACAACAAAAAACGGATTATCACCATCTGGTTCTGTCTTGAAATCAAATGTTACAGATGCTCCGTCTCCGGCAGGCTGTTCTCCCGAAGCTCCATCTTCTGTTTCATTCATATTTCCGTCTTCAAGAGGTCCTCCCTCCACCGTACAGGCATTAATACACAATGCCAAAAGCACTACAGGCATTACAGCCTTTGATTTTCTGATAAACTCAATCAATTTCATTTCTACAATTTTTAAATATTTAATAGTCTAATAAAAATCAGCTTCAGTAAAAGCGAAATGCGCAGGTATATCTCCGGTCCTGACTTTCCATTTAAGTTTACCCTCAGGTGAGAAACAATACAGATATCCCGGAGTAACATAATTTGTGGCATCTGAAATAAATATCTCCTTTGTCTCAGGATTTATTCCAAGCCCATAAGGAACACTTATAGAACTGTCCGTTCCGTCGGTTATAAAATTACGCGACAGAATTTCCTTTTTTGCAGTGTCATAAATCGCATAACCGACCTCGTTTTTGCCGGAAACATAACTCCATTCCACACTAATCATATAGAGTTTGTCTCCGTCAATACACATCTCGCTTGCAGCCAGCCCGATACTGCGTACTACTTTTCCGCTCACCGGATCAACCACAAATACATCCGAGCCGGTACCATAATAATCACCTCTGGAACTGACGTAAATCATTCCGTCTGACGCAAGTTCCATTCTGTGCAGATTTATTGCGACATCTATTGTATCTACAACTTTAAAGCTCTCCAAATCAACTACAGATATGGTCCTGTCATAATTAGGGAAACGATATCCACCGGAATTTGCCACATAAAGTTTTCCATCCTTTATAACCATCTCCTCCGGTTGATACCCTACCACGACCTCACGTGTAATCTCCAGAGTATTGACATCGAATTCCACTACTTTACCAGGACGAGCTTCCGGATCAATCTGTACCGGACCTGCGTATGAACTTACGTATGCCTTATCGCCACTGAATGTTATGTAACGGCAATTTGTAATATTTACGCTTCCCACATGCTGCGCTGTACGTACATCCATAACCTCCACATAGTGCGAACAGTTCACCACTACAAACAATCTGTTTCCATATACTTCAATGTCGTTTCCTACATCACCAAGTTCTTTCACAATCTCCGGATTGCGCTCCGGATAGATATTTCTTGTATATATACCGCTCCTGAAATCCATAAAGTCGATAGAACATTTATTGCTCCCCATATTTCCCTCATTAAGTACAAACATACCTTTAACCAGATGAGGACTCCCGGGATTTGTGACGACCTCCGTTTCTGAAGACAGAACAGGTAAATCCTCACGACATGAAAGCAAACAAATAAAGAAGAGAACAGGCAAACAAGATACAACCTGACGTTTCATAATACATTTTATCTTACACATCACAAGATACATGATATTACTATTTTATAAGGCTAAGGTCGGCCACTCCCATAATTTCCGTAGAGCACTCTCCTATCCAACCGTTTTCCTGATTCACTCCTGTATAAATCTTTATAAAATCAACTCCGGGCAAATTGGCCGGAGTTCCCTTTTCATCTACAGCCCAGTCAATATCAATATTTGATTTTTCATCACTATCAGGAACATTATCTGCATATCCATACGAGAAACCCGAAAGTAAGAAATATGGAGATTCGTCAGTACCCTGATTCACACCATTCTGTGGAAGACATGTACCCGTAAACACCAGTTCGTCCTCTTCAATCCACTGCGGATAATATGGCTGACTATGGAATTTGTTCTTTGCCTTGAAACCGGAATTACCCTTATTGTCATTCCACGCTATATACTCAAGCATTTCACTCTCAGACGTAGGTTCTTCCAATGGCCTCTTGTATGTAACGGAATATCCTTTATATAATTCTACAACGTTACCTGCTGCTTTTGCCGCTTCATACCACGTTTCATTACCCGTATGCGCGCTGCCTGCTATCTCATACCATTCATCATCATTCGGCATACCATCTTTATTAGCGTCATACGCAACCATTATAACTCCCGGTTCGCTACTTCCTTCGAAAGCATTTCCCAAAACCTTGAAGTCTGCCTTCCCCTTTCTGTTTACTATCGTATGGTCAAATCCCACTACTACATATCCACCATAACCTCCAAGAGTAATCATTCCCTTTTTATCACCTCCGATGGCATCAAGAACTTTTCTGTTCATATCCTCCTGTGTGTCTCCATCTTCGTATTCGGGCATTGTGTTCACAAACTGCCCCGGTGCCGGACGATAATCAAGAACTTTTGTTACATAAGGAGTCGCGTTTGCAGGAACTGTTATTTCATCCGTCCTCTCATCATCAGAAAGTGAGGACTCACAACCGGAAGTAACAGCAATCATAATTCCGGTAACGCACATAACCGACATTTTCATTTCAAAATTCATAATATGATAGTTTTTAGTTGTTAATTCTTAATTAAAGAGAACATACACAATCAGAAGCTGTATTGCAGTATAAATTTAAAGTTTATGCCAGGCATTGGATAACACGCCACTACCTCATACTGCTGGTTAAACATATTGTTAACCTCCAATGTCGCCTTCAATTCTCCTGTTTTCAATAAGATTCTTCTTGCCAAAGAGAAATCACTCGTGTACCATGGTTGCTGATAGTTAACAGGAATATTGGCCTGCGATGTATAACGTTTTCCTGTATAGATAAAACTATAATTGGCTTCCCATTTCCTCCAGTTCAGATTAACCACAGCCGAACCGCTATGCCAAGGAATATAAGGAATCTGGCCGCCATAAAATTCCGCATCCGGGTCTGTAAAGTCCTGAGCCTTCTGGTAAGTATAATTCATCCTCGTATTCATTGTCACATCACCAAACAGCCATCCTGACTGAAATGCGAAATCAATTCCCCTTATCTCTACCTTTCCCAAGTTCACCATTGTCCATCTGAAAAAATTTGATGTAGGAGTAGCCACAATCTTGTTCTCCACCTCATTATAATACACATCGGCCTGCAGTTCAATATTTCTAAAAGACATGCCGTCGAAAGATTTTTTATAAACAGCACCAATGTTATACTGATTTGTAAACTCAGGTTTCAAGTAAACATTACCCACGAATGTGTAATATAAGTCATTCAGTGTAGGCATACGGAATATACGTTTATAAAATGACCTAAAATTCAAATCTATATCATCGAATGGTTTATACGACATAGCCGCAGCAGGTGTCCACTCACTTTTGTCCGGTGCCGCCGTAACTTCTTCATTTACATGTTCCTGAACGAAAGTTCCTAAAACACTAACCTGAAATTTGAATTTTTCTAAATTCACAGCAGTTGCAGCAGCCAACATCTGTGTATGTCTTCTTGGATAGGCAAAATCCTTAAGGTCGGCATTCAACAAATTAAACTGATAATCTGCCGAAACACTTACATCCCACCAGGAAGTAATTCCTATCCTGTTTGCCAATGAAGCATACACTTCATGCTGATAATAATGATTATCTGTAAACATCAGCGATTCATCTTTATTTGGGTCAGCCAGATAATGCAGATAATCGTACGCATACTTCACATTAGCCATTATACTGTAACGACCGGTAAAATCCTTCTTGAATGCGCCCTGAGTAAAGAAATTAGTATCCCACTGTCTGTCTTCATGGCTGAACTTGTTCCTTACCACCGCTCCCGGGTACCCCCTCTCCGAATTATACAGATAAGTCTTTGCCCTCCAATAGCCACTATTTATCTTACCATGCAGTCCGGCCTCTATCCTCAAAGCATTTACGTCACCATTCTTTCTTACCGCAGTAGTGTCATAACCATCCTGTTTGCGATATGAGAATTTATATTTTCCCGTAGAACTCATATACTCAGCACTAAATGAAGTACCTATCCTGTCCGACAGTTTATGCTCCCAAAGCACTGCCGGATTAATCAATCCAAAAGAACCGGTTTTAAACGTAGCTTTCACATGATCATTTTCATTATCCGCGAAGGAAGGCACTCGTGACTGCAAGTAAATGGAGCCTGCAGACCCAAAATCCTTGGCAGGTTGAAATATCGCACTCTTCTGTCCGTTATACATTGTCACCGACTCCATATTATCCAGAGAAAAACGTCCCAAATCAACAGTTCCGTTCTGCGCGTTACCCAACTCTATACCATCATAAAACACACCTACATGGTTTGTTCCCATACTTCGGATATTAACGGTTTTCAGTCCTCCCACTCCACCGTAATCCTTAATCTGCAATCCTGAGAAGTACCTTAATGCGTCCGCCACATTATGCGAAGACAACCTTCTCAGTTGTTCACCCGTCAACTGTTGTACAGGTATAACCTCCTTTTCCAGACTTCTGGCAGTTATTACCACCTCATCCAGGTGTTGCAGACTGTCCAATCTGTTTTGCGCGCAAACACACACAGTATGCCCCCACAGGAGTACGTACAACAGTATGACGGTCAGAAATCTCTGTCCTAACATACCTGATAAAATTGATTGTATAAAAACAAGTCTTAACCGCCTAATCCCTCGAGTGCAGTTAAATTAACATGATGGCAGGTCTTCTGACTTACCCCCTTTCCGGAGCCTTCCCGATATTGTTCAGTTATCAGTGGCATGAGCTGTTTCCGAAAAGTTTAATGGAGCTTACAGCAGCGGGACTGTCCGGGATTTGCACCCGATTCCCTTTTAATCCGCATGTCCGAACAGACATGCGAAACCATTTCGAACGACAAAGTTATAACATTTTATATATATGCAAAACCTTTTACATAAATATTTGTTTAATATTCAGATACAAAAACTAACATAAAGCATTTATGAAACTGATAATGAGCGACAAGCCTGTCCATATCGATATAAGCGGAACAGAAAATATAAAACACATTGATCTGTCATCTATGAAAATAGCCAATTGTGTAGGATGTTTCGGATGCTGGACAAAGACTCCTGGAAAATGTGTAATCCGCGACGATGCGACGAAAGTGTATCCGTATATTGCTCAAAGCGATTCTGTGATATACGTCAGCCATATAAAATACGGCGGATATGACTCTATAATGAAAACCATGCTTGAGCGTGCCATTCCCATACAGCAAGCATTTATCCGTATCCATAATGGCGAAACCCATCATATACAACGCAATGTAAAAACAAAAGAGGCCACCATTATAGCATACGGAAGCACAGATCCTGAGGAACAGGACATATTCCGCCGGCTTATCAGTCGGAATGCAAAAAACATGTGTTTCAAAAACTACGAAGTAATCTTCGTTCCAGAATCAGAAATAGAAGAAACGATCCATAAAACACTAAGAAAATGGGAAAAATAATGATACTCAACGGAAGTCCCCGTGCCCCTAAATCCAACTCCAAACAATATTCTGAATTATTCGCAAAATACAGTTCACTGCCATGCGATTATTTCAACATCGGTAGATCAAACCACGAAGAACTCATCAAAAAGATGAGGAATTATTCTGATCTATTAATTGTATTTCCTCTTTATGCAGACTCATTACCTGTAGGGCTGTTGAATTTTATGAAGAGTCTTGAATCTAATCCACCATCATGTAAGCCTGTTGTTTCTGTTCTTATAAACTGTGGATTTTTAGAATATGAACAGAATAATGTAGCGGTAAGCATGATTAAATATTTTTGTAAAAGACAAGGTTATTCTATCGGTTCAATTCTTATGCTTGGAAGTGGTGAAGCAATACTTACTACCCCATTAAGGTTCATAGCCGTAAATGCCATTAAAAGGCTGTCACTCTCCATCTGTAAAAGAGATTATAAAGAAAGCGGGGTAACTATGCCGCTTCCTAAATGGCTATTCAAACTGGCTGCTACTTCTTATTGGACACGTTATGGTAAGAGATTCGGGATTAGTAAAACAGAAATGAGTGTAATGGAAATAGAAAAAGAGGAATCTAAAACATAGACTCCTCTTTTTCTCTTATGGTCAAAATTAAAGATTGAATTAAATAATGACCAATATTTCATTAAATTAAAGACTTCTTGAACCGGCAAGAACCTCCGCCGGTATTTCAGCACATCTGGTATAAACGGAAACATCCTCCGCATTATCCTTTACAGTCCATTTCATAGTTTCATCTGTCATTTCAGAAACTATATATTCATTCCATGGTTCATGCGAGAAATCATATTCTCCTGTCAGGACATATCCCAATTCGTCATCTTCGGTTATTTCGAATGTTCCTGTTGACTTATGAGAGTACATACTACCCATATTATCATACATTTCGAAAGTATGTTCCTTACGGTTAAATGTTATATACACATACTGACCTTCTTCCAATGCTTTACCGTTGAATTCAGTCAACATCCAGGTCCCGTTAATTGTAGCATAATTAACAGTCTCATATACCACAGGTTCTTCATTATCCTTACTGCAAGCCATAAAGCCTACGGCAAACATAATAAATAATGCTGTTTTAAAAATCAATTTTATCATATTTATGCAATTAAATCTGATTTAAAAAGTTTAATCTACAAATTCCAGTTTCACATCAATCATCCTTTCAGAAGGACGTGCGTGAAGTCCGTCGAGCAAGACCTTATAAGTTTTATTTCCAATAGTTTTATCCGGAGTGTTTCCTGTCAGTTCTATAACAAGATATCCCTCTTCCGATGGTTCAAGCACTTGTGGTTCTGTCCTAAGTGACATAAAATCAGGAAGAAATCCTTTCATTGCAGTTACCTTCAACGGTTTGCTACCTGAATTTGCACAAGCTATTTTTTCTAATCTTCTTGAGCCGTTCCTGACTCTTCCAAAATTGAACGTTTTGCTTCTAAGTTTCAGCTCTCCCATCGTAACTCTATAATCTTTCCATAGCTTTACAGAAGGAGTCACCTCTCCATTAACAGTCAATACAGCAACTGGTGTTTTTTCAGATAAGTCCGAATAGACAAACGCCCTCAAGAATGCTTTACCCGGATGTCCGAAAGGGTTAAAGACCAGCAATACTTCCGCTTCTTCTCCAGGTTTGACAACCGGATTATTTATCTTTGCTTCCGTACATCCACATGTAGTGGAAATCTTTGTAATCACAATTTGCCTGTCGCTTACATTTCTGCATTTGAAAGAAAAACTCAAAGGTTTGTCATCTTCCGACATAATACCCGCATTTATCTCTACCGCATCAAATCTCAGCAAATCCTTGTTGCCGGCAAGGAGCCGCGGATTCATGATACTGTCAAGTTCATCTTTCGTATATACTTTCTGTGGAAAAACAGTTTCCACAGAAAGTATAAATGACAATATAAAGATAAATACAATTCTCATATCAGAATTACATCCACCCGTTACCGGATGATTTTCTTACTGTTATTACAAATTCCTGAGTATTACCGTTACTGTCGGTTACAGAAGCCTTTGTTGTTCCCACAGCAGTTCCTGTAACTTTAAGAGAATTACCCTCAAGCACTACAGCCGCAATATTACTGTCAACAACTTCATACGATGATGCTGTCACTCCATCTATATATATACGCGACAGGTTTATAGTATAATTTTCTCCAACACCGACATACACGTTAGGAACTTTCATAGGCTGTGCTCCATACTCATTACCGTCAATCTTGTCCAACAGTATTTTCGCGTCTATCAATCCACCGATTTTTCCTTTATAGTTTGGCAAGTCCATAGTCATGTGTATTGCAGATTCTCCAAATGAAGCCCATCCATACCAATAAGATTTCGTTTCATTCAGTTTATCATCCAATGACTCAACTGAATTCAGCAACATCTCCTTAAAATCTTCAGCACGATAATGTTTGCGCTGTTGTGCCGCATACGACAAGCCCAATGCGGCTACACCTGAAATATGAGGACAAGCCATTGATGTTCCTTCCATGTATCCATAGCCGCTCTTGACATCTTCAGTCGAAGATATATCACCATCGCTTAAAGCAAAAGACGGCATTGTGGAAAGGATAAGGGCCTTGTCATTCTTTGTACCTTCACCGTCACCACCTGGAGCCGTAATCATGTTTTTGCTTCCGCTCGGTGTACTGTAGTTTGAATATGGTGCAGGGGTTCCGTCAGGACCTATTGATGCTACACATATAAAATCTTTATACGCTCCCGGATATGCAGCCATAGGCGCATACTCGTTTCCTGCCGCAAATATGATGAGACCACCTTCAATAGTTCCATTCGGATCACCTGCATAACGCATAAAATATTCCATTACTTCCTTCTCCAGTATGCAAGTTTTTGCCCATTGTTCATCCGAAGTATATCCGGGTACATAACTATTCATATTTGCACGTCCTGAATTATATCCCCAGCTACACTGCAGAATTACAGCACCGTTATCTGCCGCATACTTGATAGCTTTTGCCTCCATAAGGAGTGAAGAACCTGCATTTCCTGCAAAAATCTGTAATGACATGATTTTTACTCCATCACCCTCGCCTGTTGAACCACCTGCAATACCGCACACACCTTTACCGTTATTATTAACGGCTGCAATCGTTCCTGCCACGTGTGTACCATGTCCCATATCATTTATGTCAGAATATGTAATAAGTCCACAGTCGGTAACAAAGTTATATCCATGACGGTCGCCGGCATAGCCGTTACCATCGTTATCCTCTTTACCACCTAATGTTTCATTAGGGTTAGTCCACATGTTTGCAGCCAAATCTTCATGATCGTACATCACACCTTCATCCATCACAGCAACGATAATTGAAGGATCTCCTGTACATTTTGTCCATGCTTCCTGACAATTAACATCCATTGCTTCAACAGCCGTTGTCACAGGCACTTCAGGGGCAACAACGTTAAGAATCGTCCCATCGTTTATATAGCTCCATTGATCTTTCAAGTAATGATCGTTGAATGTCCCACTCACCCCGTTTCTTGACATAACCACAGGTTCCACAGCCTTTGCTTTCTTTGCAGTACTGTAAGCGCGCTTTATTTCATGGTTATATTGCACTGCTGCGACTTCTGCAAGTTTCGACATATCCTGTGCCACTTTCTGCACATCCATTTTCTCATCGAACTTTACAAGATACCACAAGTGAAGTCCGCTCTCGCGTGTACGCGCCTCGTTACGTTTATCAACAGGGAATACACGTTCAAACTTATATGCTCCGGCAATGTCAAGCACCTCGTCAACCGAAGGTATTGAAGAGCGTGAAGCGTTTCCGCTTCTGCTCAGGGCACCGGCATTGTCAAGAATATCCTCCACTTCCGGTTTGAACTTTACAAAAAGTTCACCGTTTACAACGTCCTGCGGCACATTTATTACTGCCGCATTTCCGTTGTCTCCCCCGTTCGATTCGGGAACTATAATTTCCGAATCGTTACAGGAGAATAGTAATGACGCAGATAACAGCGTCGATAGTATATATTTTTTTCTCATATTTACGTTTTAAATATAATTTAGATAAAACTTACTCTTCGGTAGATTCGCTATCTTCGTTGTTCGGTTTTCTTCCCGGATACACATAATAGTAACTTCCTTCAGTATATCCTGTATTCGAATAGTTACTTAAATTTGTCGGTTCATTTTCAAATCCGGCTTTCTCCTTATCTGTATTTATTGCATCTGTTTCCTGTGTAAATATCATAGAGAACGGATTCCAATAAGTCAAATACGGATGATACAATATCCACTTAGGCAACTTACCTGTCAGGAAGTTCAGGTTAAGTGACAATGATTTCATCTTAGGCCATACCCTCGGTGCTCCACCATCCTTCAAAAGATATCTATTTGCATCAGCCAGTTTTATAGTATCTCCTTTATAATACGGCATATCAGCCAAATAACCTTCCGTATATCGTTCCATACGAAGCTCATCTATCAACTGCTCATCACTCGGTAACTCTCCTTCCAGCAAATTAAGCGCCAAAGACAGCTCTTCAAGATCTTCCCATTTCAGAAGCATTTTGAAGTATTCACTATTTGTAGCCTGTGTAGGCTTGTTGGTGAATGTTTCGAAACCGGTATTCCATCTGAAGCCTACAGAATCCTCTTTAGCTACCTGACTCAAATCTCTTGTAGTGTCATAACGTGTTATCTTGTTAAGGCGCAGTTTCTTCAATTTGTTGAAATTAGTATAGTTAATAACTCCGAGACCATTTTTATTAAATGTATTATCGTCCTTATATTCAAAGTTATTGCTGCTCAAATCAAGAGTTTCCAAAGTTTTTCCCAGTTCCTTGAAATCATCAGGCAATGACACCAAGCCGTATGCACTTATAGTAAGTTCCTTCAAGTTTCCATATTGAGCCAATTCGCATATCTCTGGTCCCAGAACTATACTCTTAAGGAAAGTATTACTGTTTCCTGAGAAATAAATAGACTTGGCAGTCCACAAGTGCTTAATCTGATAAGGAATTGATTCATAAGTATCGAACAATCTGAACTTTACAGACTTCAAACGTCCCAAAAGTTTATCATTCTTTGTAACCTCAGGATCTGTAGCTTTCCAGAGTTCAACTCCCTCCCAATACATCATGTTCTCACTTGAATCCCAACCCAGCATACCATTCATGCTTTCATAAATTGCAAGAATGGCAAGCGAGTCGCCTGCACGGTCATCCGTAATCTTTGGAGCAGATTTCTGTCTGAATTTCAAGACCAGCGGATCTGCCACATTAGCATCATCACCTTTAGGCGTAATGGTAACTGTAGCAGTACGTTCACTTTCCTGAACATTAGTCAGCCAATCAAATCGCTGATTGAATGTACGTGGACGGTCTCCATAATCATAATCCGGAACTTTATCAGCATATTTAAGCCAATTAGATTCACCGGCATCAACCTTTACCTCAAAATCTATATTTGCCGTAACTTTCAGATTATAATACCGTTTACCATATTCTCCGCTATTTTCTATTACAATTTCCTGATCGGCATTTTCCACGAATACACCTTTCATATATCCGGTCTGGGTGATTTTAACAGTTTTAGTAGTACCACCTTCTGCCATATACTGTATTTCAGCATAACGAGGTTCTGCAACTACAGAAGAGTCAACTTTTACTTCACACAGTGTAGAACCGACTCCGTTAGAAGGTAAGACCCTTACCCAGGTAGCATCTATCGTAGTCTGCCATTTGGCATCACCGCTTACCTGAATAGTTTCGATACCACCGTTTTCCCCCATAGTAATTTCCTCTTTGTCTATAGAGAAACCGGAAGTCAATTCGTTTTCGTCCTTACAGG
>CALUIE010000007.1 GCA_944320605.1 uncultured Phocaeicola sp.
CGGCTAAAATCCGTACTTACAACTATCCTCAGGGACGTATCACAGACCACCGCATAAACTATACAATCTATAACCTCGGTTCATTCATGGACGGAGATATTCAGGACTGTATAGACCATCTGATTGTAGCTGAAAATGCTGAAAGACTGAAGGAAAGCGAACTTTAAACAAATCTTAGGATATAAAAATGCAAACCACCCATATACATATTAACGGAGACAGTCGTAAAATGAATCTGATTCCTGATGAATCGGTACATTTGATAGTCACATCTCCACCTTACTGGCAACTTAAAGATTATGGCACGGAAAACCAGATAGGTTTCCATGACAATTATGAGAACTACATTAACAATCTTAATTTAGTATGGAAAGAGTGCTATCGTATCATGCATAAAGGTTGCCGTTTGTGTATCAATATAGGTGATCAGTTTGCCCGTTCTGTTTATTATGGTCGTTACAAGGTTATTCCTATTCGCACAGAAATCATAAAATTCTGCGAATCAATCGGCATGGATTACATGGGTGCCATTATTTGGCAGAAACAGACTACGATGAACACCACGGGAGGAGGAGCCGTCATGGGTAGTTTCCCTTATCCACGCAACGGTATTCTGAAAATGGACTATGAGTTTATTCTCATCTTCAAAAAACCTGGGAATGCCCCTAAACCTACTCCTGAGCAGAAAGCATCGTCCGTAATGTCAAAGGAAGAATGGAATACATATTTCTCTTCTCACTGGAATTTTGGCGGTGCCAGACAGGACGGTCACATAGCTGTATTCCCTGAAGAACTTCCGTCTCGATTAATCAAAATGTTTTCATTTACCAATGAAACAATATTCGATCCTTTCTTAGGAAGCGGAACAACAGCATTGGCCGCTCGCAATTTAAACAGGAATTCCATTGGATATGAAATAAATCCTGATTTCATCGATTTCTATAAAAAGAAATTGAATGTTTCACAATTTGATTTAAACAACACTGTTTATGAGTTCAAAAAAGACTCATTTGCAGCCACCGACTTCAAGGAAGAAATAAGGCAACTTCCTTACATATTCCACGATCCGCACAAAATGGACGCCAAAGTTGATGTCAAGAAACTGAAATTCGGTTCGGTTATCGACAAAGAAAGCGACGCAAAAAGGGAAGAATATTATCTCGTAAAAGAAGTTATAAATGTCAACACAGTCGTCTTGAATAACGGATTAACCGTAAGGTTAATCGGAATAAAAGAGAAACAAGGAATCAATAGGAAAGCCACTGATTTCATAAAGAAAAAGGTGGCAGGACACAAAGTCTTCATGAAATATGATAATAAAAAGTTTGATGCCGACAATGTACTTTTATGTTATCTTTATTTAGACAACAAAACATTTATAAATGCCCATCTACTTAAAGCCGGTTTGGCAAACATAGATGATAGCATGGAATTTAAATATAAATCCAAATTTCAATTATTAAGTCATGGAGAAGGAATGGATTAATGGAATTGAAGGACATAATTTAAAATACAAACGGGAAACGCTATTGAATTATGGCATGAATCGTTGGGGGCTGAATAAGGCTCAAAGTGTAGGAGCAACATCTGAATTAATTCGTGATTGCGCTCCTAAGGATTATGAGACTTGGGTAGAATACTATTTTAATAATGCATCCCAAAAGAAAAAGGGAGGAATACGCATAACACGTGAATATCTAAATGAATTGGGTGAAAACTTATTCTTAAAATTATCTGAGAATGTACATAATGAATTGGAAAATATCACAGAAGAAGAGTGCATTGATTATGTATATAATTTAGTCATCAATCGTACTTACGAAGGATATTTCACAGAAATTGAGACTATTTACGGTCAACTTGAAAAAATATTGGGATGTAAAATTGAAGCAGCACCAGACGAATGGGACAGAACAATGGCCGTTGATTTTTATATCGAAGTTAAAAAGGAATGCTACATAGGCATACAAATCAAACCAATATCGACTAAAAGTTCTTTAAACAGGTTTCAATGGATAGAGCAAAACAGAAATAACCATAAACGGTTTTCAGAAAAATATAAAGGAAAAGTATTTTTTGTGTTTTCCAAAAAGAATACACAAGGAAAAAAACAAATAGAAAACATAGAAGTAATAGAAGAAATCAAACAAGAAATTGAAAGATTGAAAAATAAATAATAATCAAAAACTCATCAGATATGAACAAACAACAGTTATTCGAAAACATTAAGAAAAAACAGTCATTCCTATGCGTGGGACTTGACACTGACATCAAGAAAATTCCTGAACACCTTCTGAAAGAAGAAGATCCTATATTCGCCTTCAACAAGGCTATAATTGACGCAACAGCACCTTACTGTATCGCTTACAAACCCAATTTAGCTTTCTATGAAAGTATGGGTGTAAAGGGCTGGATTGCGTTCGAAAAGACAGTAGAATATATCAAGACAAACTATCCTGACCAGTTCATCATAGCAGACGCTAAACGTGGCGACATCGGCAATACTTCTGCTATGTATGCACGTACATTCTTCGAAGAATTGAACATCGACTCTGTAACTGTAGCTCCATATATGGGTGAAGACAGCGTTACTCCGTTCCTTACTTACGAAGGAAAATGGGTTATCCTTCTTGCACTTACATCAAACAAGGGTTCACACGACTTCCAGCTCACTACTGACACAGAAGGCGAACGTCTATTTGAAAAGGTATTGCGCAAAAGTCAGGAATGGGCTAACGATGAAAACATGATGTACGTGGTAGGTGCTACTCAGGGACGCATGTTCGAAGATATCCGTAAGATTGTTCCTAACCATTTCCTTCTGGTTCCGGGCATCGGGGCACAGGGTGGTTCACTGGAAGAAGTTTGCAAGTACGGTATGACTAAGGAATGCGGACTTATTGTAAACTCAAGCCGCGCAATCATCTATGCAGACAAGACTGAAAACTTTGCAAAAGTAGCAGGCGAAGAAGCACATAAAGTCCAACAACAGATGTCTGAACAACTAAAAGCAATTATCTAATTGATAAAACCGCATTATAGCATTCCTATTTTTGCAGATATATTGAAACAGAAACGAATTTTATAATTCTGCTAAAAATAAGCTCATTATACAAAAACAGTTATATCGACCTTGATAAAAGGCTGATATAACTGTTTTTTTATTGAAAACGACTCAATTATATAAGTAAGTATGCAAATATTTTGCTTTTTTCGCTGATATGTAAAAAAAAAACACGTAATTTGCATAAACAAGTAATTGAACTTACTTTACTTTTATTAAGGGTAAAAACTATAAAACAAAAACCAAAGGAACAAAAAATAATAGTTATGGAGTTCTCAGCTAAACAAATTGCAGAATTTATCCAAGGAATTATTGTAGGCGACGAAAATGCTACAGTGCATACTTTTGCAAAAATCGAAGAAGGAGTACCTGGGGCATTATCGTTTCTGGCAAACCCCAAATATACTAATTTCATATACGAGACTCAGTCATCTATAGTATTGGTAAATAAAGACTTCGTACCTGAACACGAAGTAAAAACCACACTAATCAAGGTTGACAATGCTTACGAAAGTCTGGCAAGACTTATGACACTTTATGAAATGAGCCAGCCTAAAAGAACTGGGATTGACTCTCTCGCTTCAATATCGGATAAAGCAAAAGTTGGCAATAACTGTTACGTAGGTCCTTTTGCATGTATAGAAGAAGGTGCAGAAATAGGTGATAATGTATATATACACCCTCATGTAACAGTTGGAAGCAATGCAAAAATAGGGAACAACTGTATCTTATATCCACATGTCACAATTTACCATGATTGTAGAATTGGTAATAACTGTATTCTTCATGCAGGCTCTGTTATAGGAGCCGACGGTTTTGGTTTTGCTCCATCACCTGAAGGATATGAGAAAATTCCTCAAATAGGTATAGTGATATTGGAAGACAATGTGGAAATTGGCGCAAACACATGTATAGACCGTGCCACAATGGGAGCAACCATAATACATAAAGGAGTAAAACTTGATAATTTGGTTCAAATAGCCCATAACGTAGAAGTAGGTAGTAATACGGTAATGGCTTCACAAGTAGGTATAGCCGGTTCAGCCAAAATAGGTGAATGGTGTATGTTCGGCGGACAAGTAGGTGTAGCCGGACATATCAAGGTTGGAAATAAAGTTACCGTTGGAGCACAATCAGGAATCCCTGGAAATACAAAATCGGATATTGCAATAATGGGATATCCGGCAATAGACCATAAACAGTTTGCACGCGCGGCTATTATTTATAAAAAACTGCCGGACATGTATTCCGAAATAGGCAAACTACAGAGAGAAATAGAAGAATTGAAAAAACAAATAAACAAATAAACGCCCATGTTGAAACAACAGACATTAAAAGGTAGCTTTTCACTGAATGGCAAAGGACTGCACACCGGAGTCAAATTGACAGTGACATTCAATCCAGCTCCGGAACATCACGGGTATAAGATCCAACGTATAGATCTTGACGATCAGCCTATTATAGATGCTGTGGCCGAAAATGTAATTGACACTACAAGAGGCACAGTATTATCAAAAAACAACGTGAAAGTGAGTACAGTTGAACATGCTTTGGCCGCTCTATATGCAGCAGGTATAGACAACTGTCTAATACAGGTGGACGGACCGGAATTTCCTATTCTTGATGGTAGTGCCAAAGCATACGTTGAATGTATAGAACGAGTAGGCATAGAAGAACAGTCTGCGCCAAAAGATTATTATATAATCAAATCAAAAATAGAATTCCGCGACGAAGCTACAGGATCATGTATTACTGTATTGCCAGACGACAGATTCAGTATTAATACACTAATCTCTTACGATTCTCAGATACTTACAAACCAGTTTGCCACTCTTGAAAACATGGCAGACTTCCCTACAGAAATAGCATCTGCACGTACATTCGTATTCGTACGCGAAATTGAGCCTCTGCTTAATGCAGGACTAATCAAGGGTGGTGACCTTGACAATGCCATAGTAATATACGAAAAACCAATGACTCAGGAAAATTTCGACAAATTGGCTGACGTGATGAAAGTACCTCACATGGATGCGAGTCATTTAGGATACATAAATCACGTTCCATTGGTATGGCCTAACGAACCTGCCAGACATAAATTACTTGACATAATCGGAGATTTGGCTTTAATAGGTAAACCTATAAAAGGAAGAATTATCGCCACAAGACCAGGGCATACCATAAACAACAAGTTTGCAAGACAGTTACGCAAAGAAATCCGTATGCACGAAATTCAGGCTCCTATATATAATTGCAATGAGGAACCTCTCATGGATGTGAATCGTATCCGTGAACTATTACCACACAGATACCCATTCCAACTTGTGGATAAAGTAATTGCCATGGGAGCCAATTACATCGTAGGTGTAAAGAATGTTACATCAAACGAACCGTTCTTCCAAGGACATTTTCCACAGGAACCCGTTATGCCAGGTGTTCTTCAGATAGAAGCTATGGCACAGGTTGGTGGACTCCTCGTATTAAATTCTGTTGACGATCCGGAAAAATACTCTACCTATTTTATGAAAATAGACAATGTAAAGTTCCGACAGAAAGTAGTACCTGGTGATACATTAATTTTCAGAGTTGAACTTATGGCACCTATACGTAGAGGAGTTTCAACAATGAAAGGATATGTCTTCGTTGGAGAAAAAATTGTTTGTGAAGCAGAATTCATGGCACAAATTGTAAAAAACAAATAATAAAAATATGATAAGTCCATTAGCATATATACATCCTGAAGCACAAATAGGTGAAAACGTTGAAATAGGTCCGTTCGTATATATTGACAGGAATGTAGTAATTGGCGACAACAATACTATAATGCCTAATGCCAACATATTGTACGGTGCACGAATAGGAAACAATAACAGGATCTTTCCTGGTGCTGTAATCGGTGCAATTCCACAGGATTTAAAATTCAAAGGTGAAGAAACTACAGCCGAAATAGGTGATAACAATACCATTAGGGAAAATGTTACTATAAACCGAGGTACTGCCGCGAAAGGCAAAACCATTGTAGGAAGTAATAATCTTCTTATGGAAGGTGTACATGTAGCTCACGATGCAATAATAGGAAACGGATGTATAATTGGTAATTCTACAAAATTTGCTGGTGAAATAATTATAGACGATTATTCCATAATAAGCGCAAGTGTACTTATGCATCAGTTCTGCCGTGTAGGCGGATACGGAATGATACAAGGAGGAAGCCGATTCAGTAAAGATATTCCGCCATTTATCATTGCGGGCAGAGACCCTATCGCATACTGTGGAATAAACATAGTAGGATTAAGAAGAAGAGGATTCTCAAATGAACTTATAGAAAACATCCATAACGCCTACAGAATTATTTACAACAGCGGAAAGAATACAACTGAAGCACTTGAACAGGTAAAACAAGAGGTTCCTATGAGTCCTGAGATAGAATATATCATATCATTCATAGAAAACTCACAAAGAGGTATTATCAGATAATCATTTTTTTGTATATTTACAAAACAAAGATTTAACACTATAATAAGATGGTTTACAAATTCAGACTCATATCAGACGAAGTCGATAACTTCCTCAGAGAAATAAAAATCGACTCTGATGCTTCATTCTATGATTTGCATGAAGCAATCCTTAAATGTACAGGTTACAAAGATGACCAGATGACCTCTTTCTTTATTTGTGACGATGATTGGGAAAAAGAGACAGAAATCACTCTTGAAGATATGGGCACAAGCAGTTCAGACGAGGACATTTACATTATGAAGGATACTCCGTTGAGTGAACTTCTTGAGGACGAAAAGCAGAAACTGATATATGTTTTTGATCCATTGGCAGAAAGAATTTTCTTCATCGAACTATCTGAAATCATTACTGGTCAGGATTTGAAACATGCAATATGCTCACGCAAAGAAGGTGAAGCTCCACAACAGACTATTGATTTCGATGAACAATTGAACACAAGCCAATCTCTTGATCTTGGAGAAAACTTCTATGGTGATGAAGACTATGATATGGAAGATTTCGACATGGACGGATTTGACATGACAGAAGGAAATCCATACGAGGATGATAAATATTAACATCAATATTAACTGAACAACGAAGCGAAGAATACGGCTTCAACTAAATGTTGATAAACCGTTTTCTTCGCTTTCTTAATTTATACATTTGATGAAAAATAAAACTCTCATTGTACTGATAGGACCAACAGGTGTAGGAAAAACTGACCTTAGCATAAAAATAGCAGAGAAGTATAATTCACCTATTATTTCAGCCGACTCAAGACAATTATATTCTGAACTCAAAATAGGTACGGCAGCACCAACAGAAGAATACCTGAAAAGGGTAAAACATTATTTTGTAGGTACACTAAAACTTACAGATTATTACAGTGCGGCACAATATGAGGGTGAAGTAATCAACCTGCTCAATGAGCTATTCTACACAAATGATACTATACTTCTGACAGGAGGTTCAATGATGTACATTGACGCGATCTGTAAAGGCATAGACGATATTCCTACAGTTGACAATGATACACGTCAAATGATGATGTATAAATACGAAAAAGACGGATTGGAAAGATTATGCGCAGAGTTAAAACTTCTGGATCCAGAATATTATTCAATTGTAGATTTGAAAAACCCCAAAAGAGTCATTCATGCACTTGAAATATGCTATATGACAGGAAAGACATATACCTCATTCAGAACCGGAAACAAAAAGGAAAGGCCCTTCAGAATAATAAAAATAGGATTAAACAGAGATAGAGAGGAACTGTATGAACGTATAAATAAACGTGTTGATATTATGATAAATGACGGTCTTGTAGATGAAGTTAGGTCTGTATATCAATACAAAAGCCTTAATTCGCTCAATACAGTGGGATACAAGGAAATTATTCAGTATCTTGATGGCAACTGGACTCTTGATTATGCAATTGAAAAAATAAAACAAAACTCACGCATATACTCAAGAAAACAAATGACATGGTTCAAGAGAGATAATGAAATAAAATGGTTTCATCCCGACAGAGAAAATGAAATCATGGAATATATTGAAGCTGAAAAAGATAATAAACAATAATGGTTAGCTACCTTACAAGTTGCGAATATGTAGTCTTACCAAGCACTTTGGATTGCAATATCAACGAAAAATTACATTTTTGCTTAGGCTTGAAGACCTTTGTATGATTAAGATTAAATTTCCTCAAAGAACTGAAGTCTTTGCGCATTGTCTTATAGTCTCTTATAGCCTTTATGACAGCTGCCGCATTCGAAAAGTCCAGTTTCAACACATAAAATATCACAGCTATAAAATCCAATAAACTTCGCACAAGCATAACTCGCCTCAATTCATCATCAGGAAGGTTCTTATATAGCATCAACAAATTATTCCTGAAATTAAGATAAGTCTTTCGCGGATTTTCTTTTTTTAAGGTCGCTCCACCTACATGATATACCTTACTTTCAGGAATACACATCAAACGATACCCCCTACTTAGTAATCGCCAACATAGGTCTATCTCTTCCATGTGAGCAAAAAACTTAGAATCAAGACCTCCTACTTCATTATAAACACTTCGTCTGACGAACATAGCCGCCCCTGAAGCCCAAAATATTTCCATAGGGGTATCATATTGAGCATTATCATACTCCAGGCTGTCAAACACTCTACCACGACAGAAAGGATAGCCATATCTATCAATAAAGCCACCGGAAGCTCCAGCATATTCAAATTGCGACTTATCCTTATAACTAAGAATTTTGGGCTGGCAAGCTGCTACATCCTTATGCGATTCCATGTAAGACAAAACTGGTTCAATCCAGCCTTCGGTAACCTCTACATCACTATTAAGCAAAACAACATATTCAGTGTTCACATAATCCATTACCTTATTGTAACCTTCAGCAAATCCATAATTCTCTTTAAGATATATTAATCTGACATCTGGGAATTCAGATACCAATAAATCTGTAGAATTATCAGTAGAACCATTATCAGCCACACACACTTCAGCCAAGGCTGTATTTGTATATTTTACAACCGAAGGCAGAAATGTACGTAACATTTCCGCCCCATTCCAGTTCAATATAACAACAGAAACTTTTTTCATTGTATATTAGCTAATAAAGAATTTTACTTATTCCAGAATCTCTGCCATCAACGAATCACCGTCAGAGCTGAAATCGCCTAATTTAACCTTTACTAATTGGTTATCAAAGGCTCTATCCTTGCTCAACTCCACCCTTATATAATTTTCAGTAAAACCATGCATTGGCATTCCTGGTTTAGAATGTTCAGCCAACACAACAGCTTCTTTTCCTTTATGTCGCGCATAAAACTCTTTCAATTTAACATCTGACAATTCCAATAAACGTTGACTTCTTGCATGTTTTTCTTCAGGAGGAATAATATAGTCTATCTTTAATGCCTGCGTACCTGGACGTTCGGAATAGCTAAAGACATGAAGTTGGGTTACATCAAGTGACTTGATAAAATTATATGCAGCCTCAAAATACTCAGGAGTTTCTCCTCTTGTACCTACTATCACATCAACTCCTATAAATGCGTTTGGCATAAGCTGTTTGATTCTTTTTATTTTCGAAGCAAACAATTCAGTATCATACCTACGTCGCATTAATTTTAATACTTCATCACAGCCAGATTGCAATGGAATATGGAAATGAGGCATAAACCTATTTGAACTTGAAACAAAATCTATAATTTCATCGGTCAGTAAATTGGGCTCTATAGAAGAAATTCTATAACGTTCTATTCCATCAATCTTGTCTAATGCTTTAATCAAATCAAAAAAAGTTTCACCTGTTGATTTTCCAAAATCACCTATATTTACTCCGGTAAGCACAATCTCTTTTCCACCTTCAGAAGCTACACTTTTTGCTTGTTCAACAAGATCGGATATACTTCCATTTCTGCTCCTTCCACGAGCAAACGGAATTGTACAATATGAACAAAAATAGTCACATCCGTCCTGAACTTTCAGAAAATACCTTGTGCGATCTCCTTTAGAGCATGAAGGAGAAAATTTACGTATATCTTTTGTTGCAGTGGTAATGGCTTCACCATGCTCAGATTTCTTGAGAGTACCTAAATACTTCATTAAATCACCCTTCTGTTCAGCTCCCAAAACCAAATCCACTCCCTCTATATCAGCTACAGTATCAGGCTTAAGTTGTGCATAGCAACCTGTTACCACTACGTATGCACCTGGATTAGCCTTAATTAGTTTATGAATAGCCTGCCGGCACTTTTTATCTGCCACTTCTGTAACGGAACATGTATTAACAACTATAATATCAGCTTTTTCTCCTTTTCTGGCTGTCCTTATTCCAGCATCTTTCAGAGACTTTCCTATAGAAGAGGTTTCTGCAAAATTAAGTTTGCATCCTAAAGTGTAATAAACAGCTTTCTTATCCTGAAAAACAGTAGTATCAATCATATAATAAATATTTTGCGCAAAGTTACGTAATATTTTGGTATTTATAAAGAGTAAAAATACAGTTGAGGTAAAGTGTAAAAAAAAGGAAAACAGAATGTGTTAAAAAAGAATAAACAGGCTGTAAAACATATTTTTTAATAAAAATATTGCCTATAAAAAGAACAACATATTGAAAAACTCTATATCTTTGCACCGTCAATTAAGATAACAACATAAGTATTACAGAATTTTAAAAGCAAAAAAGATGAAAAAGTTAGTATTTTTATTCGTTGCATTCGTTGCAGTATCTTTCGCATCATGTGGTGGTAACAAAAATGCAAATGCAGAATCTACAGAAGCTGCAGTAGTTGAAGAAGCTACTCCTGCATGTGATTCAGTTTGCTGCGATTCAGTAGCATGTGATTCAGCTGCTTGCGATTCAGCTAAAGCTTGCTGCAACAAAGCTGAATAATTATCAGCATCTGATTAGGTAAAAAGTTTAAAGTCTGTGGATAACTAGCTACAGACTTTTTTTGTGTCCATACTTTATTGAATACAAATAAAAAAATCCCCCTTCTTTTATGAAGGAGGATTTTTATTTATTTAATTCAAAAATTATTCAGCAACTACCTCAAAAGGAACTTCTACTGAAACTTCTTTATGAAGTTTAATGATTGCTTTATAGTTTCCAACTTCCTTAACTGTATCTTTTACAACTATAATCTTACGATCGATGTTGTGACCCAATTTAGCAAGTTCTTCAGCAATCTGGATGTTACCTACAGAACCGTAGATAGCACCTGTTGCACTTACTTTAGTAGCAATAGTCAAAGAAACACCCTTCAATGATTCAGCTACTGCTTCAGCATCTTTCTTAATCTTTTCCAATTTATGAGCACGCTGTTTCAACTCTTCAGCCAACATTTTCTTTGCAGCTGGTGAAGCGATAACTGCTTTGCCAGTCGGAATAAGATAGTTACGACCATAACCAGACTTTACAGTTACAATATCGTTCTTGTAACCCAAGTTTAATACGTCTTCTTTCAATATAATTTCCATACTTATTCCTCCTTTTTTTATTTCATCATATCAGTTACGTAAGGCAATAAAGCCAAATGACGAGCTCTCTTCACAGCCTGTGCAATACGACGCTGATACTTCAATGAAGTACCTGTAATGCGACGAGGAAGGATTTTACCCTGTTCGTTCAAGAATTTCTTCAAGAATTCAGGATCTTTGTAATCGATATACTTAATACCACTCTTTTTGAAACGGCAGTATTTTTTCTTCTTAACATCTACTGATGGCGGAGTTAAATATCTGATTTCTGATTGTTGCTGTGCCATGATTAATTTTCCTCCTTTTTAGTTGATTTAACATTTCTTCTCTTAGCAGCATATTCTGCAGCATACTTGTCCATCTTGAAAGTCAAGAAACGGATAACTCTTTCGTCACGACGGTAGTTAACCTCAAGTTTTTCAATTACTGTTGGTTCAGCTTTAAACTCAATCAACTGATAGAAACCTGTAGATTTCTTCTGAATTGGATAAGCCAATTTCTTCAATCCCCAGTTTTCTTCATTGATGATCTCAGCACCTTCCTGAGTAAGGATTGCCTTGAACTTCTCTACCGCTTCCTTCATCTGAGCCTCAGATAAAACGGGAGTTAAAATGAAAACGGTTTCGTATTGATTCATACTAATTCGTTAATTAAATTATTAATAAAAAATTTCAATCGCGGCGCAAAGGTACAACTTTTTATCTAATACACAAACATATAAAACACTTTTCTTCAATTTTTATTTACTAATATATACGAATAAGTGCTTATAATGGATAATACAATATATTTTATCACAATAAGTTGTATCTTTGCATAGTTGTATAAACAATAAATAGTTGTATAAACAATAATTATATGATAGAACAATTCAACTTCGATATCCAGTTAATATTTGCCATACTTAACGGGAAAGTATCAGCCGCCATAAACCGAAAGCTAATAAGAAATTTCAGAATGAACGGTTTGGATATAACCCCTGAACAATGGACAGTACTGATTTTCTTGTGGGAAAAGGATGGAGTAACGCAACAAGAGCTATGTAATGCCACATTTAAAGACAAACCAAGTATGACAAGATTAATCGACAATATGGAAAAGCAACATCTTGTTGTACGAATTTCTGATAAAAAGGACAGAAGGACAAATCTGATACACCTGACAAAAGACGGAAAGCAACTTGAGGATAAGGCGAGATTTGTAGCTAATCTAACATTAAAAGAAGCATTAAAAGGTTTGACTTTAGAAGAATTAAATATTAGTCAAGAGGTATTACGCAAAATATTCACCAATACGAAAGATTAGTAATATTCAGACAAATGATATTTTGCGAATTTCATTTTTTTTCATAAAATAATTTTCACGTATAAAGAATTATGCTTTAATTTGTAACCAGTAAACGAATAAACCATAAAAATAGAAGACACACATGAAAAGCTTATTAAAGAATCTGGGAGTAATATTGATTATTATCGGAGCTGTTATCCTGATTGCATGTTTTGCAACTGAAAATGTAAATAACAATGTCATTCTTGGCACTTCAATGCTTCTTATCATTGCAGGATTAATCAGCTATATCCTGATTAACAAACGTATTACTGATTAATTTTACATCAGACAAAATAAAAAGAGGTTATCTTTATATGATAACCTCTTTTTATTTTGTATTTTCTATCAAGCCTCCTGCTGCTCTTCATCCGGAGTAATCAGCTTATAACCTTTACCGTGAATATTGATAATCTCGATTGACGGATCAGCCTTAAGATGCTTACGTAATTTAGTAATATAAACGTCCATACTTCTCGCATTGAAATAATTATCGTCTATCCAAATATTTTTCAACGCATAATCTCTCTGAAGGATTTCATTTGCATGAGAACAAAGCAAAGACAACAGTTCTGATTCCTTTGTAGTCAGCTTTGTCTGTTTATCACCAATAGTAAGCAATTGCTTTTGAGTATCGAAAGTAAAATTACCGATGTTATACATGGTATTCTCTTTAACCTTCTTTCCTCTCACACGACGGAGAATAGCTTCAATACGAAGTGTCAGTTCTTCCATACTGAACGGTTTGCTGATATAATCATCCGCACCGATCTTAAATCCTTCAAGAATATCTTCCTTCATAGTTTTTGCAGTAAGGAAAATCACAGGCACCTCAGAGTTAATCTGTTTGATTTCCTGAATCATGGTAAAACCATCTTTTACAGGCATCATAACGTCTGTTACAATCATATCATATTTACCTTTCTGATAACCTTTTACACCTTCGTCACCATTCAGGAACAGGTCAGCTTCATAACCTTTAGCCTGTAAATATTCTCTCAAAAGCATGCCAAGATTCTCGTCATCTTCGCACAATAAAATACGCATTCTTTCGTCCATATTATTCTTCTTTAAATAAAGGTAATACAATTATAAATTTAGTTCCGACATTAAGTTCACTTTCAGCACGAATGCTTCCGTTGTGATCTGTAATTATCTTCTTAACATAGGCCAATCCAAGTCCGAAACCTTTCACATCGTGTAAATTTCCGGTATGGACACGGTAGAACTTATCAAATATTTTTTTCAAATTTTCTTTCTTTATTCCTATACCGTTATCTTCTACTGAGATATGAAGTTTGTTTGCCTCATTCCAAGTCCTTACCTTCAAACTTATATCCACATCCGCACGTTTATACTTAACGGCATTATCAAGCAGATTAAATATCACATTAGTAAAGTGCATTTCATCTACAAAGATAAACGGATCTGTAGCCTCCAATTCTGCATCCAACGTTCCATGACAACTTTCAACCTTTAGCCTGAAAGTATTTATCACACCATTTACAAGTTCATTAGCATCTATTTTCTTTTTCTTGAGCGTTGCCTTCTGACGTTCAAACATCGACATCTGCAACACTTTTTCTACCTGGAAGCGAAGACGTTTCGTCTCGTCATTTATAACTCCTGATATATGCTTGAACATAACAGGAGATTTTCCTACTGCCGGATCATTAAGCATCTGAGCTGCAAGCGATATTGTAGAAATAGGTGTCTTGAACTCGTGCGTCATATTGTTTATGAAATCGTTCTTTATCTCTGTAAGTTTCTTCTGACGGAATATTATATATATAGTGAATATAAACGTTATCAAAAGAACTATTGTAAAGATTATGGAAGGAATCATAAACTTTACCGAACTGAAAATATAATCATCCATCGTAGGGAAGAATATATTCACATATCCCATTTTTGCCGGAGGATCATTTTCGAACAACAGTCTGGAATAAATCTTCTCGCCATCATACGCATAATCCGAGCAACGGTAAATTTCTTTGCCATCCCTGTCCGTAACCGTAAAATGATAAGGCAAATCCAATCCATTGTTTAGCAATTCCGATTTTATAAAATGATCCAATTGCTTAAAATTTATCCTCTCTTTCAGAGGTTTGTCACTTGCCGTATAAAGAATGTTATATATCACCTCATCAAGCAAAGCCCTCTGATATACATACCTTTCCTTTATTATTTCCTGTAAGGTTCTTGAAGTCTGCGGAATATTCTTTCCGGTAGATATTATCACCTTAGGAACATTGGCAGGCCTGTTTGTTATAGTCTTAAACTCAAAAGTAGAATACATACTTCCATCAGGCGATGTTATGGTATATTGATGATGCTGCTGAAGTATATCTTCATTACCTTTTCCTTTATTCAAATTAAATTGCTCCGCAAATCGTGCAGCACGTTCTGTAGCTGCGGCGTCTGCCTCAAGATACTTTTTAGTTTCAACCAACTCAAGATTACGCACGGATTGCGCAAGGCTGCGGTTTACATTTTCCTCGAACTGTCCACGGCGCATCTTTACCATCTCTTCTATATAACTTACCTGCAAATACAGCAGACTAAGAAAAGACAGAGCCATAATGACTCCTAATATCCATATTGTTGACTTTTTCATGGTGACAAATTTAACAAGCTAATTAATATAATCATCATCAATTAACATGTTTTACACGGGATTTTTTCGAATTTAACAATCAAATCACTTTTTAATTAATAAAATCACAATTAAAAGTCGTTATTTCATTACTTACTTTACAAAAATAATATAACTTTAAACATTTAACAACTAAAAGTGGCAAAAAGTTCACGATAAGTGAATAAAAAAAAGCCGTATTTTTAAGAAATACGGCTTTTTTATGTATTAAAATATCAACTAACTAATCTTCGTTCTTTTCCTGTTCTTCAAATTCCTTCATAAGTTTATTCTGAACATCAGTAGGAACAAGCTCGTAACTTGCAAACTTCATAATAAATGAAGCACGTCCTCCGGTTAATGAACTTAAAGCAGTTGAATAATTGGACATTTCCTTCAAAGGTACTTTCGCAGCAAGTTTTTCGTATCCCTTTTCACTGCTCATACCCATAATCATACCACGACGTCCCTGCATATCACTCATCACATCACCTAACTTATCGCTCGGGACGAAAACTTCAACATCATATATAGGTTCAAGAATCTTAGGACCTGCATTCTTGAACGCTTCACTGAAGGCGTTACGTCCGGCAAGCATAAACGAAATTTCATTTGAGTCAACCGGATGCATCTTTCCATCATATACAATAACGCGTACATCGCGTGCATACGAACCTGTAAGCGGTCCTTGTTCCATACGACTCATTATACCTTTTAAGATAGCCGGCATAAATCTTGTGTCGATGGCTCCTCCAACCACACTGTTGATAAATACCAATTTACCGCCCCATTCCAAATCAACGGTTTCAGTTCCCTTGACATTAATCTTGAATTCCTGACCATTGAATTTATACACTTCAGGAGTAGGCATACCCTCATAATACGGTTCTACAATGAGATGAACTTCACCAAACTGTCCGGCACCACCAGACTGCTTCTTATGTCTGTAGTCAGCACGTGCAGCCTTAGTTATAGTTTCCCTATAAGGAATCTTAGGTTCCATGAACTGAACAGCCAGTTTTTCATTGTTTTCAAGACGCCATTTAAGCGTACGTAAATGGAATTCTCCCTGACCATGAACAAGAATCTGTTTCAATTCCTTAGACTGTTCAACAACCCAAGTCGGATCTTCCTCACGCATACGGTTCAGGATAGCCATCATCTTTTCTGTGTCAGCCTCGTTTTCAGGCTTGATAGCCCTTGTATATTTAGGATTAGGATATTTAATGAAATTAAATCTGTTTTCGCAGTCCTTGCTGTTCAGCGTATTACCGGTCTTGACATCTTTCAGTTTAACTGTACAACCGATATCACCGGCTCTCAGTTCTTCCACCTTTTCACGGTTTGCACCGGCACAAACATAAAGCTGAGCCATACGTTCCTTAGAACCACGGTCGGCATTATTCAGGTCATCACCTTCGTGAACCACACCACTCATCACCTTGAAGTACTGCACATCGCCGATATGAGGTTCAACCGCAGTCTTGAAGAAATAAAGTGAAGTTGGAGCATCAGCCACAGGAGGAACAGGAACACCACGTGTATTGTGAACCACAGGCATTTCGTCAACGAAAGGTACCACGTTACCGAGGAATTCCATCAGACGGCGTACACCCATATCTTTTCCTGCACATACGCAGAACACAGGGAACATACCCCTTGCAGCCAATCCCTTGCGGATACCCTCACGCATTTCGTCTTCTGTAAGCGATTCTGATTCAAAGAATTTTTCCATAAGAGTCTCATCGTGTTCGGCAGCAGCCTCAACAAGTCTCTTGTGCCATTCCATAGCCTTTTCCATTTCTTCAGCCGGAACAGGTTCGATAGTAGGAGCACCACCTTCTGGTCCCCACGAATATTTTTTCATTAAAAGTACATCAATCAACGAATTGAAGTCCGGACCCGTACTGAGAGGATACTGAACCGGAACAACTTTAGAACCATAATTCTCAGTCAACTGTTCAAGCACTTTATCGAAATCGCAGTTAGGCGAGTCAAGCTGGTTAACAAGGAAGATAACCGGTTTACCCAACTTCTCAGTGTAACGGAAGTGATTCTGAGTACCTACTTCAGGTCCGTACTGACCGTTAAGAAGCAATACGGCTGTATCTGTTACATTAAGTGCAGTTATAGCAGCTCCCACAAAGTCATCACTACCCGGACAGTCTATGATATTAAGTTTTTTACCATTCCACTCCACATGATAAACGGTAGAGAATACAGAGTAACCATACTCCTGCTCTACCGGGAAATAGTCGCTGACAGTGTTCTTGGCAGTAATTCTGCCGCGACGTTTTATAATACCACTCTCAAAGAGCAACGCTTCAGTGAGGGTGGTTTTACCTGAGCCATCATTGCCAAGGAGGGCAATGTTCTTGATTTCGTTAGTCTGATATACTTTCATGGTATTCTAAATTAAAAAATTAATAGAATAAAGGATATGCTTTTCATATCTCATTTTTAAGTTGTCGCAAAATAGAAATTTATGTTCAGAAATCCAACTGTTATATTCGTGTTACTAAACTATGTTTTCCGACACATAGTTTTATATAACGCTTTAAATCATTATGTTAGAGTATATTTTCAAGATAAAGAATACTTTTATATAAAAATTGATTTACAACCGATAAAAATTATTTTCATCAAAACATAATCTATAAACATAACTGATATTTATATAAACCACACTGATATTTGTACAAACCACAGTGTGGTTTATAAAAACCAAACTGTGGTTTATAGATTGCGACAAGTAATTTATAAGAATATTTCGCTATATATACCTCTTTTTATACCGGCTATACAATAAATAAGAAATTTAGTAACTTTGCACAATACATTAATCAGGACTCTACAATATACATAAATGGCAGGAATATACATACACATACCGTTCTGCAAAAGAAGATGCATATATTGCGACTTCTTCTCCACAACAGCATCAGAAAAGAAAAACGAATATATAAAGGCACTCTGCAAGGAAATTAAAAGCAGGGAAAATTATCTCGGCAACGAAACCATAGACACTATATATTTAGGTGGAGGAACACCGTCACAACTTGAAAAGCAAGACTTCGTAAACATATTCAATACTATATACGAAAACTATAAAGTAAATCCGGAAGCGGAAATTACCATAGAAGCAAACCCTGACGACCTCACAGAAGAATATGTGAAAATGCTCTCTACCCTACCATTCAACCGACTGAGCATGGGAATACAAACTTTCAATGACGATATTCTTGCTCTTCTGAGAAGACGACACAATGCGCAGCAGGCAATAGATGCTTTCCACAGATGCCGAAACGCCGGTTTTCTAAATATCAGCATAGACCTTATGTACGGACTGCCTGGAGAAAGCATGGAGACATGGAACAAGGATCTTGAAACAGCTATCTCGCTAGCACCGGAACATATCTCTGCCTACCATCTTATATATGAAGAAGAAACCATTCTTTACAGACTGCGAGAAGAAAACAAAATAACTGAGGCAGATGAGGATTTTAGCAACGCTCTGTTTGAAACGCTTATCTCGCGTCTGAAAGAAAACGGATATGTGCATTATGAGATTTCAAATTTCTGCCGTCCCGGAATGCACTCACGACATAATTCAAGTTACTGGACCGGAATAAAATACCTTGGTTGCGGTCCGTCAGCACATTCATACGACGGCCATTCAAGGCAATGGAATATTTCATCGCTGGAAAAATACATAGACGGAATAAACAACGGATTGAACATATCCGAAATAGAAGAACTCGATTTATACACCCGTTACAACGATTTCGTGATAACAACAATACGTACCGCATGGGGAATGCCTTTGGAAAGGCTTAAAACAGAATTCGGGGATGAACTATACGACTATTGTCTGAAGATGGCAAAACCACACATCAGCCAAGGAACACTTGAGATAAATAACAATACCCTTAAACTTACCCAGAACGGTATTTTCATTTCTGACGGAATAATGAGCGACATGCTTTGGGTGGATTAAATCGAGTAGGAGGAAAATTCTCCTACTTTCGTTTTCCGACCTCTCACACCACCGTACGTGCCGTTCGGCATACGGCGGTTTCGTGCTTTCTCACCTTTCGGTGTGTGACAAGTTGTTTTCAGCCATCCCTTCGAGAAACATCACTTTCATCCTATTGTCGGATTCCGTCCTATCATATGAATGAAGAGCTCCTTACGGACATCTGATTACAAAAGACTCTCAAGGTAGCATTCATTTACTATTGCACTGCATGATTCAGTCCTTCCCTATAGGCACACGTGCCTTGGGTACTATGACCTCTGCTGACTTCTCACGGCAAGCTTTACTCCGCTGATTTCGATTTTTTTTTCACTATTTTCATGCGTCCGTGAGACCTCCTCGGATAAGGGTATTAACTTTCCATCTTATATCTGCTTCATTTACACTAACCGTTCCGAATAGCAATAGGGCTTTAGTTTGTTTAGCAACCTTACCCACGGTTTTATGCCTTATATGAAGTTTCTGTTCGTCAGACCAGATGTTTGCCGCCGGCTTCCTTCAGATTCCACCTCACGATGGACACCCTTGCTTTTGGCTGTATGACTCCCGCTATTAGGGCTCATTGGGGACTTGCACCCGTTAGCTAATACTCATGCCGAGCGTACTAAAAAAGCTCCATCAGTTGGTGTTAACCGATGGAGCTTTTTAATATATGCAATGATTGTTATTACTTAGCCAGGCTATATACTATATCCATAATCTGCTTGCCAAGTTCATCGGCAGCCTCCATAGTAGAAGCCTCAGAATAAACACGGATGATAGGCTCTGTATTACTCTTGCGCAAGTGTACCCATTTGTCCGCAAAGTCTATCTTAACACCGTCGATGTCGTTGATTTCCTCATTCTTGTACATTTCCTTAACTTTCAGCAGGATAGCATCAACATCTGTTTCAGGAGTGAGGTCGATACGGTTCTTTGCAATGAAGTATTCAGGATATGTGGCACGGAGTTCTGTCACTTTCTTGCCTTCGTGTGCAAGGTGACTCAGGAATAATGCTATACCAACAAGAGCGTCACGTCCATAGTGTGATTCAGGATATATAACTCCACCGTTACCTTCACCACCGATTACTGCGTTTGTAGCCTTCATCTTAGTTACTACATTTACCTCACCTACCGCAGAGGCATTGTATTCCATTCCATACTTGCGGGTTACATCACGCAAAGCACGGGTAGAACTAAGGTTTGAAACTGTATTTCCAGGAGTATGTTTCAATACATAGTCGGCAACAGTCACCAATGTATATTCTTCGCCATACATTGAACCATCTTCGCTGATGATAGCCAAACGGTCAACGTCAGGGTCAACAACGAAAGCTACATCATTTCCACCCTTCTTCATAAGTCCCATGATATCGCTCAAGTTTTTCTCAAGAGGTTCTGGGTTGTGCTGGAAGTCACCTGTTGGCTCGCAGTACAGTTTTTCTACATGCTGAACGCCCAACTGTTCGAGCAACTGAGGAAGAATAATACCACCTACAGAGTTCACACAGTCAATAGCCACACGGAAGTTAGCCTTACGGATAGCCTCAACATCAACAAGTTTCAAAGCCAATACGCTGTCAATATGGCGCTGGTTGTATGTATTGTTTTCTGTATATTTACCAAGATTGTCTATGTCGGCAAATGTAAATTCTTCGGCAGCCGCAATACGCAATACTTCATTACCTTCGGCTGCATTCAGGAATTCTCCGTGTTCGTTCAGAAGTTTCAGAGCGTTCCACTGTCTTGGATTATGACTTGCAGTAAGGATGATACCACCGCAAGCACCTTCCATAGTCACGGCAAGTTCTGTTGTAGGAGTAGAAGCAAGACCGATATTTACAACATCGAATCCCATCCCCATAAGAGTACCGCAAACTACATTTTTCACCATTTCGCCGGAGATACGTGCGTCTCGTCCTACGACGATTTTGTTACTTTTCACTGTTGTAGTCTTACGAATCAGCGTAGCGTATGCTGATGTAAACTTCACAATGTCCAACGGATTAAGTCCTTCACCGGCCTGGCCACCTATGGTACCACGAATACCGGAAATTGATTTGATTAATGTCATAGTTTATTAATTTAGATCGTAAGTGATTTCATAATAACAAGGATAAACATATTGTGTAGCGTATGAAGTTCCCTCACTATGAGGTACAATTAGTCTTACACGCGCGATTTTTTCAGATGGCGGTGCCGAAATGTATGATTTCATCTTCAGATATGCAAAAGGAACAAGCCAACCCGAAGGTACAGCCGAAGTCTGATAAGCCTCATACATTGCACTTTGAGCCATATCTGTAAATGAAGCCGAATAGGATCCTGAAGAACCTACTGTCAACAAACAATTTTCCGAATAAGTAGAATAAGGATAATATTTGTTTGTCGCCAATGTGTCTCCGGCATTTATACTTAAATCCGGCACATCTTTAATACAAACTTCAATAAAACGGGAAGAAATATTATATCGTCCTTCTTTCAGAATTTCACCGTCTCCACGATATTGTATGTTCATATATACACCACTCTTGTCGAACAGTACGAACTCATTCTCTGCCGTAACAGTATCATTCTCTATGAATTCTTTCTCTGAGATGATATGAAAATCTTTTTCAAGGATAAACTTATTGATGGCATCAGCCTCTTCTTCTTTCATTTCAGCGTATGTCTTGCCATCGTTACAACTTTGAAAAACGAAAGACAAAGTATATACCAGTATTGATAAATAGAATAGTTTCTTCATTATTTTAAAAATTTACAGGGCAAATTTAATAAAACTATTTATACCCCCATACTAAATTAGTCGATGTAATAGTTAATTTTGTAGAAAAATGCACTATATATCAGTTCTTAAGCAATAAATCTTCATATTTCACGAGTGCCTGTTTGAATAATCCTATAGCCTCGTCCATAGTTCCGTAAAATTCACCGCCTGAAGCATTAAGATGCCCTCCGCCATTGAAAAATTCCTCAGCCACCTTATTGCAAGGGAAATTACCGACCGAACGCAACGATACTTTTATCATATTTTTTTCCGTATCTTCACGCAGGAAAACAGAAAAACAGATACCTTTCATCTGAAGAGGTATATTCACAAATCCTTCGGTATCTCCTTTCACATATTGGAATTTTTTCTGCTCGTTCTTAGTAAGCCATATCAAAGCCGAGCGGAACTGATGGAACACTTCCATTTTGTCATAAAGCACATAACCCATAAGTCGGAGACGACCTTCGGAATATGTATTGAACACCTTACGGTATATGTCATCCTTGTCTATACCTTTTGAAAGAAGCTCGCTTATGATGAAATATATCTCACGGTCATTTGAATTGTATGTAAATCCTCCTGTATCAGTCATCATTCCGGTATAAATACACTGGGCACCCTCGTATGTTATATCATCGAAACAACCCAAACGGCATATCAGACGGAATATCAATTCTGATGTAGAAGATATTTTAGGATGTGAAATTGTAACTTTACAGAAAGGTTCCGGATTAAGATGATGATCTATCATAACTTTTCGTGCCTGCGATTCCGCCACAGGTTTTGCCACAGCGTCTATTCTTGACAATGCATTAAAATCAAGACAGCAAATCACATCAGCCTCCGCTATCAGTTTGTCCGCAAACTCGGCATATTTGTCATATCTTATTATATCCTTTGCACCTGGCATCCATTGCAAAAATTCAGGAAACGCGTTAGGCACAATAACATGTACTGTCTTTTCCATACCCAAAAGGAAGTGATAAAGTCCCAACGACGAGCCTAATGCATCGCCATCCGGAGATACATGAGTTACTATAACTATCTTGTCTGCCTTTTCGAAATAAGTTTCTACTTTGTCAATGTTCGCCTGTAAGATTACCTTTGAAAGCATATTTACTTGTTCGTGTTAATTTGTTTGGCAAATGTACTCTTTTTTTTCTATTTACAGAAGTATTCTATAAGAACCTTGAGAGGATTTTTCAATGTACCTAATATTAAGTCTTTCACACTCATTCCTCAAAAAAACTCTGTATCTTTCACTTAAAGTTCCGTCTATTACCACATTTCTTATATTAAACAGACCGGACAATCCTGTAATATTACCACTGAACCCCTTACATATATATACATAATCAAGCGTAGCAAGTTTAGTGTTTTCTTTAAGTCGGACATTCTTCCAATAAGCAGATTTCATCACCCCTACTTTTATTCCGTTTATTTCATGAAGTCCATTTTCAGAATTAACGGTATCAATATCCTTTCCATTTCTGACATACAGATCTGAACGGGTCAAAAACAATGCCGGTCCCTCATCTTGCCTTATTTTGTATATCTCAACAATAAAGATAAGGCATAGGATAGAAATTACCTGCATAATATATGCCGGCCGGTGTTTTTTAAAACACAAATATAAGATACAAAGAAGAATGAAGGCTAGCAATGACTGCAACTCATTAAAATAAACGGAGGTAATCTGTGCCCCCTGCATCCCATGAACAAAACGCATAGAGGCATTAAGAATATTTGTTACCACATCCAAAAGCCATACACTAACATCTCCCACTACCGGTACAGATGACAATAAAAGAGATAACAACGAAAAAGAAAGTATAGCTACCGCCAATGGTCCTACAATGAGATTTGCCATAAGAAAATAGGTAGGGAATGTACCGAAATAGTATAAAACAAAAGGCAACGTACCTAACTGAGCAGCCAGAGAAACAGACATTGCATTCCATATATATCTGACAGACTTCCTTTCACTTTTGACCCATTCCGAAATTATCGGATAAAAAAGAATTATGGAAAGTACAGCTATAAACGATAATTGAAAACTAATGTCGAATAGATACATAGGATTGTATATCAACATCAAAAATGCTGTAAACGAAAGGGAAAAGAACCCACAAAATCCATTTTCAACAAAAACCGAAGCCACAAGATAAAGACTACACATGGTAACTGCTCTTACTACAGAAGGACTAAGCCCTGATATAAAAGCAAAAATCCATAAAACAGATACCACAGCCAATGACCGGAATATTCTTCCGCCTTTTACTCTCCTAAGTGGGCACAACAGGAAATAAAGAATTCCGGACAAAATACCTACATGTAATCCCGACAATGCAAGAACATGGCTTGTTCCTGCCGCACTATATACGGCTTTGAGTTCCGGAGTGAGCTCACTCTTATCTCCTATGGTCAATGCAGAGACTACAGCCAGCTCTTCATCTCCCAATTTCCAGCTTTTGAACAATTCCGCAACAGCCTCCTTACACCTCAAGGCTATATGTTTTACAGAATGTGGATTATCAATCTTTATGCAACTCCAGTCTCCACTAAATGCCAGTGCTGTACCGGATATTCCTTTCGTAAAAAGATACCTTGAATAATCAAATCCCATAAACTCCGTATCGGAAAGCGGTTTCGATATTGAAGAATAAAAAACGATCTCATCACCGCACCGCGGTATAAAAGATGCAGAATCCGGAATAAAATATAGGAGAATATTACGGTCCACACTATAAATAGTGTCATAACCTTGCGGAATGCAGTTTTTAATCAGAATTTCTGAACACAACGTTTTTCCATGTACTTCAGGAGTTGTCTCCACGACTCCATAATAGCAAAAATCCTTGTCCAGCCATTCATATTCTATATTACCTTTCTTTTGAATAACCAGTACACCGCCAAGCAAGAAGAAAGAGACAGAGACAAAAAATCCGAAAGAACAATTAAGCCATTCTTTTCTAAATTTCATCACCGTCCCCAAAAACAAAGGGAAAAGAATAACGCACAGGATAGAGACTAAAGGCCACAAAGACATCTCCGGCAAAAATTTGTCGAAGAAAAAAATTCCGGCTGCCATGAAAACTGTCAACCGGAATAATGGATAACTCACCAAATAGGACTTTTTCTCCAATCTGAGTAATTATAAGTTTTTCATTTTATGAATCATGTCTATCATATCCGGAGCCTTGAAAATGGCATTTCCTGCCACAAGAACATCAGCACCTGCATCAACAAGCTGTTTACCGGTCTCTAAATTAACACCGCCATCAACTTCTATCAACGCATCCGATCCTGTCTCTTCTATCATGAGCTTTAACTGATGAACTTTTTTTAATGTATTCGGGATAAATTTCTGCCCTCCAAAACCGGGATTAACACTCATGAGAAGTACCATATCAACATCTGTTATAATATCGCTTAGTACAGATACGGGTGTAGCCGGATTGAGAGTTACACCAGCCTTCATACCATTATCTTTAATGAGCTGGACTACACGGTGTAAATGAGGACAGGTTTCATAATGAACATTCATCATCATGGAATCCAAAGCCTTCACTTCCTTAATAAACTTCTCCGGCTGTACTATCATAAGATGAACATCAAGAGGCTTTTTACAGAGTTTGGCTACATATTCCAACACAGGAAAGCCAAATGATATGTTCGGGACAAATACACCGTCCATTATATCAATATGTAACCAGTCAGCCTCACTACGGTTTATTTTATCCATATCATCTTTCAGACTACCGAAATCAGCTGAAAGCAAAGACGGGGAAATCAAAACTTTATTCATTTCAGAACTATTAATATTTTAGTGTAAGAACAAAGATATGAATTCTTTTCCGAAATCAAAAAATAAAACTTACCGAATATTATTAGAACGATGTTTAAACAGTATTTAAAAGCTATTCAGCGAACGGATAATGAACAGCTAAAAAACATGCAGTGAACAATAATTGAATGACGTTTAATTATTGTTCACTGCATATTCATTGCTCGTTCACCAATTAAAATACAGATTATTTATTTAAACCAAATCTTAATCCTACCTGTATATTGAAATTGAAAGGTTTGTCCTTTCTGATTGTCAGCACCTCACTGTTGTCGTCAAAATAATAAGCCATACCAGGTTCCAAATATATACCAAGATATTTATTAAAGTCAGCCTGGATACCCAATGAGGCCAATACCGAAAACTGAAGAGGTTTTATATTTATTTTTTCTGTTTCTACGTTACCGTCCGAATAGACAGACTCCACACTACCTGACACGCATTTTTCCATCATACCGCCTGCCGAAGCATAAAACGAGAATATGCTGTTGTTCCATATAGAACGCTGAACCTTCAACGGAATACCTACATAATGCAATTTTTGTTTATCATCAACGTATGATATTGCTCCGGAACGAAGTTCAGAATAAAGGTATGTATAATTAAGTCCTGTCTCTAATGCCCATTTACTGTTCAGATTCCACTTTACATTAGCTCCCACAGTTACAGGAATGTGATGTTTTACATCCGTATATGTCTCCTTGCCAAGATTATTAAACAGCATTTGACTGTTAGAAGCGGTTACATCAGAAACATCTCCTACCAAAATATTATTTACATGCGAAAACGTTCTTTGAGAAACCGACAAACGAGACATTCCACTGAAACTGTTTGAAGAAGAATACGGAACATTACCTGTAACAATACCTATCTGCATGTTATTACCAGAAGATTTTTTACCGGACATAGCCAAATAAGAAGCATTGCGTCTGACTGTTTCTCTATCTGCCTGCATCATATTTATTCTTTTCTTTTTAGAAGACTGCGAATCATCCAAGGTCTGTTCTTCAGAATCTTCATTTTCAGTATCTTTATTTACCGTTTGTAGTTCTTCTGATATTGGTAATACATCTTTTTCCTCCAACTGCTTGTCGTCAGACTTATATATTTTATCTTGATTTATCGAAGGTTTCGACATTACATCATACACATTTTCCTTAGAAATGTTAGCAGTCGAAGGCTCTGCTGAAGCAGTGAGAGGGGTATTATAAAGTTCAATATTATCTGTACCGGACAATTCGTTGTTAGCTACACTTATATTAGTATCTTTCAAAACATCATCTGACGACCAATACAATAGAGACAGAGTAGAAACAGCTATGACCACCACAGCTGCTGCCGCAACAGCCTGCCATCTTTTCCACATCGGTATCACTTTAGGTCTTGAGATTTCATTCTCTATATTCTCCCATAAACCCACAGGGAGAGGTTCCGAATAGTCTTCCATCCGGTTACGAATATCTTTTATCCATTTTTCGTTTTTATCATTCATAAGCTCTTCCTGTATTCATTTATTTTTTTCATTAACAATGTTTTTGCCCTATAAAACTGCGACGATGACGTATGTTCCGAAATGCCAAGCATAGAAGCTATCTCCTTATGACTTTTTTCCTCAAAAACAAAAAGATTAAATACCGTCCTATACCCTTCCGGTAATTCCCTTATCATCCTCATCAGTTCCTTTTTAGGTATATCGTTCACATCTCCATCATCATCTATCTGCGTGTCAGGCAACTGTTCAACTAACGTTTCCTGTTGCATTTGCAAGTTCTTCTTTCGGAGAAAGCCTAACGCCTCATTCACCATCACTCTCGAAAGCCAAGCCTTGAGAGACCCTTCACCAAGAAACTTGAACTGACTTATCGACTGGAATATCTTTATTATTCCATCGTGAAAAACATCCTGTGCACTAACTCTGTCTCCAATATACCGAAGACATATAGCCAATAATTGTCCGCCATAAACCTCGTAAAGCCTTTTCCTGGCATACTGGTCTGCATCCGCACATTTTAACGCTAATTCTTCTTCGGTCATATCTGGATTATTGTTCTTATATAAAACGATCACAAAACAAAAATACTGCATTAAGCAACATAATTTTTTTTATTCTCTATTTTTAACACGATTTTATGCAGTATTACAAATATGATTACATTTTGAAAATAGAAAACCTCAAATTATATTATATGGTAATCAAACACAATATAACATTCGCATGTATTTTAGCTTTGTTATTGGTTTCATGTCTTGACAACGATAAATATCCTGAACTATATCCAACTATGGGAACTGTCAGCAGTTTGGATAACTACTCTATATGCTCTGATTCTTACGGCAAACTCATTCCTGACAATCCTGACTTAATAAGCAAGAACAATGCTGACAGTATAGGGCAAAGAGTTCTACTAAACATAAACTTTCCAAAAGAAAATAGCGGACAAGAAAACGAAGGGAAAAGTGTAACTATTTACGATTTATATAAGGTATTGACAAAAAACGCAAACGACTTAAGGTTATCTGGAGCTGAACCGATTGAAAGTTTCGGAAATGATGAAATACAAATTACAAGTGCATATATAAGTAAAGAACATCTGAACATTGAGTTCAATGTAAATGGTGAAGACGAAACAATCCCTCACCGTATAACCCTGTTACTTACTGAAAATACACATATAAACGATGAGGGACTGATTGAAGTAGAACTCCGTCATAACAGGAATTCAGATTATGGAAACAAACTCTATTGGGGAGTCGTCTCTTTCACTCTCGCCAGCATACCGGAATGTCAGAATGAAAACTTTAAAGGTTTCAAAGTTATATTCTATAATAGCGAAAGTATAAAAGATGAAATTGATGTAATAAAGCAGGAATCAGATCAGGCAACAGTTTCCAGATGCATGAAAGCCACGCAAGAAATCGGAAACTGGCATTCTCTTTTTACCTGCCAATTGCAATGACAATATATTTACATATCCATCCGTTGAGGCTACGTGCAGATAAGTTTTATTATCTGTAACTATACTTCCCGGCTTATAATCATGATTGCAGAAAATTTTCTCTGTCTCAAAAATTTTCAACATAATCGGGGCTGATTCTCCCTGATGGAGTTCTGTCCATGCTGCAGGATATGGTGATAAACCTCTTACAAAATCATATACTTTCTTAACTCCGGCATTCCAGTCTATACGACAAGTTTCTTTAAATATCTTCGGTGCCGGACGTAATTCTTCTACTTTTATAAGTTCTTCTTGCGGAGTAGTCTTAACATTTCCGTCAAGAATGGCATCTACTGTTTTCAGAACCAAATCACCTCCAAGCATCATCAGTTTGTCATAAACTACTTCTACATTATCAGTATCAGCTATAGGCACTCTTACCTGATCAATAATTTCGCCTGTGTCTATCTCATGTTTAAGAAAGAATGTCGTAATCCCCGTTTCAGTATCTCCATTTATCACAGCCCAATTTATAGGAGCGGCACCTCTGTACTGGGGAAGCAACGATGCATGAAGATTAAATGTCCCCATAGGAGGCATGTTCCATACGACCTCAGGCAACATTCTGAAAGCAACAACAATCTGCAAGTCAGCTTTCAAAGAGCGAAGTTCTTCGACAAATGTCTCGTCTTTAAGTTTCTCCGGCTGCAACACCTTCAATCCCTGCGATACGGCATACTGTTTTACAGGACTTGGCTGTAACACACTGCCATGACGTCCCATAGGTTTATCAGGCATGGTTATTACTGCTACTATATTATATCCACCTTCAACGAGTCTGCGCAAACTCTCTACCGCAAACTCCGGTGTACCCATATATACGATACGTAAATCTTTCTTTTCCATACTATTAATTTATTCTGCTGAGAAGTCAACAAGTACCTGACGGTAAGTGTTAAGCATCTTCGACTTTGAAACAAATCCTTTATACTTATTATCTTCATCTACCACAGGAAGATTCCATGCCTTTGTAGAATCAAACTTCTCCATAACCTCTTCCATTGAATCCGTAGTGACAAGCTTTGCTTTCGGAACAGTCATAAAATTCTCCACTGTATAGCGGTGATACAACTCCTGACGGAACATTATATTCCTTATATCATCAAGATTGACTATACCTATAAGTTCATCATTCGCGTCTATCACAGGAAACATATTTCTGCTTGACTTTGAGATAACCTTCACCATCTGTCCCAAATCCATTTCCGGTTTCACGGTAAGGAAGTCAGTTTCCATTATGCTCTCTATATTCATCATTGTAAGCACAGCCTTATCCTTGTGGTGGGTGATAAGTTCTCCTTTCTTAGCCAGACGCATTGAATATATACTATGAGGTTCAAACACTTTTATAGTAAGATACGCAAATACGGAAACAATCATAAGCGGAAGGAACAAACCATATCCACCTGTAAGCTCGGCTATGAGGAATACCCCTGTCAACGGAGCGTGCATGACTCCTGACATTAATCCTGCCATACCCATAAGGGCAAAGTTTTTCTCAGGTATATATGTGTTTCCTATATTGAATTCATTGCATAAATGCGAAAATACAAATCCGGCTATACATCCCAGAAACAAACTTGGTGCAAATATACCACCACATCCCCCACCACCATTTGTAGCACTGGAGGCAAATACCTTGAACAATATAATAAGCAAAAGATACACAACCAACAAACCACTGTGACCATAGAACAAAGAATTGTTCATTACTGTGTCCCATTCTACACTTGACTTTCCGTTTAGCAAAAGTGATATTGTGTCATAACCTTCACCATATAAAGGAGGGAAAAGGAATATCAGAACACTAAGCATTATTCCACCTAAAACAAACTTTGAATACGGGCTTGAAAATTTTCTGAAAATATCCTCTATCCAGTTCATGGAACGTGTGAAATACCAAGCGATAAGACCACAAAATATACCCAATACTATAGCGTATGGAATGCGTTCAAGTGCAAAAGGATAATCCAATGTAAACTGGAACATAGCTTCTGTACCTGTAAGCAGGTAAGACATACATGCCGCTGTAACACTTGAAATCAACAGTGGCAATAGTGAAGCCATTGTAAGATCGAACATTAGAACCTCAAGAGTAAATACAAGACCGGCTATAGGTGCCTTAAATATACCAGAAACAGCACCTGCTGCGCCACATCCGAGTAGTAACATAAGAGTCTTATGATCCATTCGGAATATACTTCCAAGGTTTGAGCCAATAGCAGAGCCTGTGAGGACTATAGGTGCCTCTGCTCCTACAGATCCACCAAAGCCGATGGTTATTGCAGACGCACAAACGGATGACCATACATTATGTCCTTTTATTCTGCTTTGTCGGCGTGAGATTGCATAAAGTATCTTTGTAACACCATGACTGATATCATCGCGAACAATATTTCTTATAAACAATCCTGTAATAAATATTCCGACAACGGGATAAACAAGGTAAAGCCAGTTGGCTCCTGTCGTATCGAAGTTTTCAGTAAGAAATTCCTTTATGTATTCCACAAGGAATTTAAGGACAAAAGCAGCCAGAGCAGTAAAGATACCTACCAGGAAACTAAGTATGAGTATGAACTGCTTATCTGTGATATGCTTTTCTCTCCACTTTAGAAAACTCTGCAAAAAAGAAAATTTTTCCTTAGTCTTCATTCTCCAGCAAATTTATATCAACTATTCTCTGATAACTTTTACGGTTCCACCTTTTCCAAGTTTTATTATGCTTGAAGGTTTTGCCGGACCGGTCTCATCTCTTCTGTAATCGACAATATAGTCAACCGCATTCTTTATCTCCTCACTTATTTCACTAAACACAGCCGGTGCAGGTTGACCGCTTATATTCGCAGATGTAGAAACAATAGCTTTCTTGAATCTGAAACACAGCTGTTTTGAAAATTCTTCAGATGTAACTCTTATACCCACACTACCGTCTTCCGCTATAAGATTAGGTGCCAGATTTCTGGCTCCGTCATAAATTATTGTAAGAGGTTTTGTGGTCATTTCTATAAGATCCCATGCTACACTTGGCACATCACTTACGTATGATTCTACCTTTACAGGACTATCTACAAGCACCAGCATAGCCTTGCTGTCTGCCCTGCGTTTAATTTCGAAAACCTTCTTTACCGCTTCTTCATTTGTAGCGTCGCAACCTATACCCCACACTGTATCTGTAGGATATAGAATTACTCCACCTTTATACATGACATCGCATGCCTTTTTAATTTCATCGTTCATCATAAGCCCAATATAATTATTTGTGTGTCTGCACTATCTGTGTCGGAGCCATTTCCGCATTACGTTTTTCTGTCTGTTCCACAACGTTTCTTGCAAGTTCAATAAAAGCCTGACCTGTTATAGATTCCTCATTCAGAGCCACAGGAGTACCGTTATCTCCACCTTCGCAAATACTCTGTACGATAGGAATCTGTCCCAACAAAGGAACATTCAGTTCTTCTGCAAGTCTTTTTGTTCCTTCCTTTCCGAACAGATAATATTTGTTTTCCGGAAGTTCGGCAGGAGTAAACCAAGCCATATTTTCCACCAAACCAAGAATAGGTACATTCACCTTGTCATTCTGATACATATTTATACCCTTGCGCGCATCAGCCAATGCTACTTCCTGAGGTGTACTTACTATCACAGCACCTGTTATGGCAAGGTTCTGCAAGAGAGTAAGATGAATGTCACTTGTTCCAGGAGGAGTGTCAAGAACGAAATAGTCAAGTTCTCCCCATTTAGCATCACCAACAAGCTGTTTCAAAGCATTACTCGCCATCGCTCCGCGCCAAAGGGTAGCCTGTTCAGGACTGACAAAAAATCCTATAGACAAAAGTTCTATACCGTATTTTTCCACCGGCACTATCAAATCACGTCCGCCAACTTCTTCTGCGTACGGACGCGCGTCTTCCACCTGAAACATCTTAGGTACAGAAGGACCGAATATATCAGCATCGAGCAATCCCACCTTGTATCCCAATTTCGATAGAGCTACAGCAAGATTTGCCGCTACTGTTGACTTACCGACACCACCTTTACCGGATGATACTGCAATAACATTCTTTACTTGTGGAAGAAGTTTTCCTGGTTCAGGGCGTGCTGCCTGCTTGCTTTCAGTGGTAATTGTAACCTCTACTTCTTTCGAAACGTATGTATGGATAGCTGTTTCAGCCGATTTAACTACAGATTTCATAAACGGATCGGTCGGTTTCTCAAAAATAATGGAAAAGCTGACCTTCATTCCATCAATTCGAAGATTATCGGCCACCATTTCAGCCTCTACAATATTTTTCCCGTTTCCTGGATAACGTACTGTTGACAGTGCGTCAAGAATCAATTTTGGATATAGTGTCATATATTATTATTTATTTAAACATCGTTTAAACAGTATTTAAAAACCATTCAAACGTCTATATAGTTTATAGAAAATCTTATTTGCTTGTTTTAAGACCACTCCTTTTGCTGCGATTGTAACTTCTGTAATCATCAAGTTCTATTTCCACGTCCGGTTCTTTTAATTCACCGGTTTGCGGCAGTCTGAACTTGATATATTTAATATTGAGTCCACGATCAAGCCACTGCTGTTCGTAATATGTACGAATGCTTAGAATATCATCATCCATACCGGAATGATAAAGGTCGTCAGTGATAAACTCTACAGGCAAATTATTAGCCTCTATCATATATTTGGTATATGTAAACATAAAATTACTGTCTGTTTTAAGATGTACTATTCCACCCGGAACAAGGAATTTCCTGTATCTTTCCATGAAATAAGTAGAGGTAAGACGCTTTGTGGCTTTTTTCATCTGAGGATCTGAGAATGTTAGCCATATTTCACTAACTTCACCAGGAGCAAAAAAACGATCTATAATTTCAATATTAGTACGCAGGAAAGCTGCATTTTTCAATCCTTCTTTAAGAGCCTCTGTAGCTCCTGTCCACATACGCGCTCCCTTTATATCGACACCGATAAAATTTTTATCATAATATCGCCTTGCCAGCCCTACGGTATATTCTCCCCTACCGCATCCCAGTTCCAAAACAATAGGATTATCACTCTTGAAAAAATCACGGTTCCAGTTTCCTTTCATTTCAAAGTTTACCTCATCAACCACCGAATACGGATATTCAAACACATGCGGATATTCCGCCATATCTGCAAATTTAGCAAGTTTACCTTTTCCCATGTTGAATAAAATCTTTTACATTGCAAATGTAAGTCTTTTCAACGGAATTGGCAACATGTTAGAAAATTAAGGATACTATAATAATACAAAATGCGGTCAGACAATAACAAGAGTTATTACCTAACCGCATTTATTATAATATTTTTTATATTTACTCTTAAGGTTCTTGCTGTACATCTGGTATTTCTGCTGTATTAACAGCATCTGAAGTTTCAGTAGTCAAATTACGATAAATAACTGCTGAACATCCCATACTAATTATAACATAAGCTATAACAAGACATAAAATCAACAGAATTCCCAACAGAGGAATAAGTCCAAATATAAATGAAAGAATAGAATATGCCAATCCAAGAACAAACTGAATTCCAAATATAGTCCATTTATAACCGTATGTAGCCTTGTTACTCTGAACCATAGCTTCACCCGGAGAAACTCCCTTATCCAACAATATGTATATAGCCAAAGACCATCCTATACAAATAACAATAGCAGGAACTATCATAAATAACAATGCCGGAATAACAGCCATCGCCATCAAACCTATCAATGTAAAATACTCTCCCATATATTTACGATATTTACTGTCAAAAATAAATACAGGAGAAATGACTTTACCCTTACTTAATTCGATAGGGATTGTTGTCATAGCAATAGTAGTACCAACATTCAAATATGGTATCCATATTGTAACAATCCAAAGAACTGTTGCAACCAACAATGATACCGCATTTTTCATACCCAATGATATTCCCTCTGAGAGAACACTCATCACTGAAATCTTATTCTGTGTTTCCATATTATAAATATTTAAAAAACTATGGTTACAAATATATGATTTTAAATTACACTTTCAAATAAAATTGTAAATTTAATTAATAAAAATATCAAAAAACTTAGCCATTAATTTACATTTACTTAAATCATCATTGTAACTGAAAACACATATAAGACAAAGAACTATTGCAAAACCTTCGCAAAACGGGTAATAAGAAGAGAAATCATTGTCAATAAAATACCAACAAAAACGACTCCTGTCCATTGCATATAATGCCAAAAAGAACCGGCCAAGAATGTACCTAAAGCTCCACCAACAAAATATGTCGTCATAAAGATAGTATTAACTCTGTTTGCTGCGTTAGGAACAGAAGTTAGAACATACGTCTGATTACTCAATTGTACACATTGCATACCAACATCCATAAGCATTATTCCTACTATAAATCCTGTATATGTATTCTGTAAGAAATACATTATACCCCATGATACCATAATTATTATACAGCCTATGTAGTTCAATCTCTTAACTCCCAGTATTCGCACATAACGCCCAACTACGGATGCAGTCAGTGCACCTGCTACTCCACACAACCCCATTAGACCTATTATGTTGTTTCCTGCATGTAAAGGTTCACCGCTCAATTTGAAAGCCAAACAAGCCCAGAGACAAAGGAAACTGCCGAAACACAAACCTGCACGTAAGGAAGAAAGTCTTATATCAGGGCGTTGTTTGAATATTTTCATTAATGAGTACATCAAATCTTTATAAGTACCTCTATAATTGACAGTCATATCAGGAATAACCTTCATCACAACAAAAATACAAACGAACATTATTACAGCAGCAATATAATACATGGTTCTCCATTCCCAATACTCACCTACGATACCACTTATTACTCTTGAACCGAGAATTCCTGTAAGAAGTCCGCTCACTAACACTCCTACATTTTTCGATTTATGTTCCGGTTTGGAAAATTGTGATGCTATTGGTATGAATATCTGGGGCATCACAGAACATATTCCGGTAATTAACGAAGAAAACAGAACAAAACCTATATTACCAGACAAAGCAATTGATATCATCGAAAGAGAAAGCAACACAAAATTCACCACAATAATATGACGTCTGTTATATAAATCACCTAACGGAATTATAAACAACAATCCGCAAGCATATCCTATTTGAGTCACCATAGGAATAAGATTTGCGGTAAATTCATTAACATTCAAATCACGACAAATGTCGTTTAACAACGGTTGGTTATAATATAAATTAGCAACCGCCAATCCTGAAATTATTGCCAGAATCAAAAGCAGATAACCAGGAATACCTTCATTCTCTATTAGTTTCTGTTTCATGTTGCAAACTTATATAAAAAACAGTCACAACAGACATGTAACAACATAAAAAATATAATCAGACGTATTTATAAAAAAAATTAGTGTTAACTTTACAAAGAAAAAACATATATATGACAAACAAATTTATTAAACAGCTAATAATAATTGCTGCACTTATATCACCTTTACAATCATACGCAGCACGAATAGACACTTTGACTGTAAAAAGTGAAAAAATGAACAAGGGAATCGAAGTCTTAGTAATAGTACCAGACAAAGCGATCAATAATCAAGCGTGCCCTACGCTATACTTATTGCACGGATATGGCGGGAATGCACGTACTTGGATAAATATCAAGCCGGAACTTCCGGACATGGCTGACAGAGACGGAATAATAGTGGTATGCCCTGACGGTAAAAACAGTTGGTATTGGGATAGTCCCAACAATCCGGACAGTCAATTCGAAACTTTTGTTTCCAAAGAACTTGTAAACTATATTGATTCAAATTACTCTACTATAAAAGACAGAAAAGGAAGAGCTATTACAGGATTAAGTATGGGAGGTCATGGAGGATTATGGATATCAATAAGGCATAAAAATATATTCGGAGGCGGAGGAGCTACAAGCGGCGGTGTTGACATACGACCTTTCCCAAACAATTGGGAAATGAAAAAGCAATTAGGAGAGCGAGATATAAACAAAGATGTATGGAATAAACATACTGTTATCACACAATTGGATAAAATCAGTAATGGAGATTTAGCAATAATATTTGATTGTGGAACAAGTGATTTCTTTTTCGAGGTAAACAATAATCTACACAAAGAATTACTGAATAAGGGAATTGGCCACGACTACATCACACGCCCTGGAGCTCATAACAATAAATACTGGAACAATTCAATAGAATATCAATGGCATTATTTCAATAAGTTTTTTAAAGGATACAAAAACAAATAATCATTTATTCAATAAAAAAACGATGGACCTTTAATCTGTTATTAATATGGTCCATCGTTTTTTATAAGTTCGTTCGTTATCAACATTCAATGATAACAGACTTGCGGGCAGGAACAACAATATTCTTTGTTAAATCAATCGTCTTTCCACTCGCAATTTCTTTTCCCCTGACACATTCATTCACAAGACCTTTAAAATGATTATTATTAAGGATCTGTTCATTGTCTGTGCTGTTTAAAACAATAAGTTCTGTTCTACCTTCCTCTGTACGTGCATAAACATAAAGTCCCTGCTGAGGAACATGATACTTTACAGTTCTTTTTGTTGTCATAATTTAGTTGTTTAGTTTAATTTCGTTGGCAAATTTATTTCAATGTTACAATTCTATTAAAACCAACTCTGCTAAAAAATATTTAATCAAACAACTTTTTGATATATATCAATAAATATATGCAATTTCTATTCAGTTATAAAACAGAAAACAGACGAGTTACATAATAATGTAATCGTCTGTTTTAACGTTTAAAATACTGATTATATGAGCATTATATCAAGAATCCCAACAAAATACCGGCAGCGACTGCAGAACCTATTACACCCGCAACATTAGGACCCATTGCGTGCATTAACAGATAGTTGCTTGGATCATATTCCAAACCTACGACCTGTGAAATACGTGCCGAGTCTGGAACAGCAGATACCCCAGCGTTACCTATCAACGGATTAATCTTATTGTCTTTCTTCAAGAACAAATTGAAGAATTTAACAAACAATACACCTGAGGCTGTTGCTATAATAAATGACAAAGCACCAAGCGCAAATATAAAGATTGAATCACGAGTCAAGAATTCAGACGCCTGAGTAGATGCTCCTACTGTAAGTCCCAAAAGTATAGTGATTGTGTCAATCAGCGGACCACGTGCAGTCTCTGCAAGACGACGTGTAACACCACTTTCCTTTAACAAGTTACCGAAGAACAACATTCCCAACAATGGAAGACCTGAAGGTACAAGGAAACAAGTAAGCAACAGACCTACTATGGGGAACATTACCTTTTCTGTATGCGAAACGGCACGCGGGGCTTTCATACGAATAAGACGTTCTTTCTTTGTAGTGAGCAGACGCATGATAGGAGGCTGTATCACAGGAACCAAAGCCATATACGAATAAGCCGACACCGCAATAGCACCCATAAGATTAGGAGCAAGTTTAGATGAAAGGAAAATAGCCGTAGGACCGTCAGCACCACCTATAATACCTATGGCAGCAGCTTGCATAGGATCAAAACCAAATTCCAAAGCTAACATATAAGCTCCAAAAATACCAAATTGTGCAGCAGCACCGATAAGCATCAATTTAGGATTTGATATCAAAGCCGAGAAGTCCGTCATGGCACCTATACCCAAGAATATAAGAGGTGGATACCACCCTGACGTAACTCCTTGATATAGAATGTTAAGCACTGAGCCTTCCTCATAAAGACCTACTTTAAGGCCGGCTTCCATGTTGAAAGGAATATTACCAATCAGAATACCGAAACCTATAGGAATCAGCAACATCGGTTCAAACTCCTTTGCCACTGCCAGATATATGAAGAATATACCGACCAATATCATTATCAAATGTTGATATGTAGCATTATAAAAACCGGTATATGTCCAAAAATCTGCCAGGTTATTCTGCAAAAAACTAACAAATTCTCCCATATTATTCAATAATTATAAGGTCAGTACCTTCAAGGATTGATTCACCCTTGCTTACATTGATAGAAGTTACCTTACCGTCACGGTCAGCCTTGATATCATTTTCCATCTTCATGGCTTCAAGAATCAACAAAGTCTGTCCGCGTTTCACCATATCACCTTCCTTAACTTTAATTTCAAGAATTACACCAGGCAGAGGTGATTTTATTCCAGATTTACTGCCGGCCACAACAGGACGAGCAACAGCAGGAGGAGGTGCGGCAGGAGTTGTAGATGCTGTTCGAACTACAGGTTTTATTTTAGGTTTTGCTGATTTTTCGAGTTCAACAGCGTATGATGTTCCGTTAACTTCTACTTTTACATGATTGTCTTCAATGTCTCCAACAGTAACCTTATACAGATTTCCATTGATTTTATATTTATATTCTTTCATACAATTTATTTTTATCAGTTTTATTTTTTATTCGGAGTTTCACGCAGAGTATAAATCTTTGAGCTCCAAGGCGAATAACTACGTTTCACACGGCTTATTGTAAGAATTGTCTCTTCTACATCATGGTCAGCACCTTGCGCTTCATGAAGAGCCATAGATATAGCAGCAATAACTTCTCCCGGAGCCTCGCCTAACTTCATTTCTTTTGCTTCTTTGTGATCTGTCACATTCTTAGCCTTCATTGCATTGCGTTTACGCAATACTACCGCAGACCTGCCTGTCAATCTGAAACAAATATATAACAGAATCAAACCCGTAAATACGACAGCCATAGCTGAAATTGCCATACCCACACCTACAGGATCGTGCTGTTCGAATTTATCCATTTTAGGATTACTTTCTATCGTTTTATTATTCGTACTCGGTGTTACGTATTTCTCTGCACTGTCATCCTTTACTTCCCATTCATTCAAGCCATCACTTACACGGGCATACGAATAATTTTCTTTAAGTACGCCTGCAGGAACAACTACCTGATCAAGAAGTTTTTTACCTGAATCATAAAGCCCTATCCAGTTTTCATTAGTCTTGCTCAACACAAAATTAGTGTGGAAAGTACCACGACGAGGCGCACCGTCCGCCCAGAACAATGTATGCTGGCGAGGTTTCAAAAGAGTCAAGACATCACCTTTTGGAATAAAATAAGTAACAGTATCACCAGGCAGTGAACTGACACGAAGTAAACAACCTGCCAAATCTGCACTGCTGTAAGACTTATTGAATATTTCTATCCATCCGCTGTGCAAACCATAATCATCCTGAAAGTTACTTTGGTTGTCCACTAGCACCTCATTGATGACTACTTTATTATTCGGTTTCTGTTCCTTACAAGAAGAAAAAGCTACCAACAGCATCAAAGAAAGGAATATTCCGATATTTAGTTTTCTCATCATATTATCTTGTTTTTATTATTACAAAGGAATATTACCGTGTTTCTTCGACGGATTAGTAAGTTTCTTAGTCTGCAACTGCTGTAATGCACGTATAATACGGAAACGTGTGTTACGAGGTTCAATCACATCATCAATATAACCATATTTAGCTGCATTATATGGATTTGCAAACAGTTTAGTATATTCAGCTTCTTTTTCAGCCATAAATGCCTTAGGATCTTCAGCCTCTTTAGCTTCCTTAGCATAAAGCACTTCTACTGCACCTGCACCACCCATCACGGCTATTTCGGCAGTAGGCCATGCATAGTTCATATCGCCACGCAATTGTTTACAGCTCATCACAATGTGCGAACCACCATACGATTTGCGCAAAGTGATAGTAACCTTAGGTACTGTAGCCTCACCGTATGCATAAAGTAATTTAGCTCCATGAAGGATAACAGCATTGTATTCCTGACCAGTACCAGGCAAGAATCCAGGGACGTCAACAAGCGAAACGATAGGAATATTGAAAGCATCGCAGAAACGAACAAAACGCGCTCCTTTACGTGAGGCATTGCAGTCAAGCACTCCAGCAAGGAATTTAGGCTGGTTAGCAACAATACCTACAGACTGTCCGTTAAAACGTGCAAAACCTATAATTATATTCTTAGCATAATCACGCTGTACTTCAAGGAACTCACCGTTATCCACAATAGCCCCGATCACTTCGTACATATCGTATGCCTTATTTGCACTGTCAGGGATAATCTCGTTAAGAGAATCTTCCAAACGGTCTATAGGATCTGTACAGTCAACGTATGGAGCTTCTTCAAGGTTGTTCTGAGGAATATAGCTCAAAAGTTTACGGATCAATGCCAGTCCTTCTTCTTCTGTAGAAGCTGTGAAATGAGTAACTCCAGAACGTGTTGAGTGTACGCTTGCACCACCAAGGTCTTCCTGTGACACATCTTCACCAGTCACAGTCTTGACAACCTTAGGACCTGTAAGGAACATATAAGATGTGCCTTCCATCATAAGAGTAAAGTCAGTCAAAGCAGGAGAATAAACAGCACCGCCGGCACAAGGACCGAAAATACCGGAAATCTGAGGAATGACACCAGAAGCAAGGATATTACGCTGGAAAATCTCGGCATAGCCTGCCAATGCGTTAATACCTTCCTGGATACGTGCACCACCAGAATCATTAAGTCCGATACATGGAGCACCCATTTTCATAGCCATATCCATCACCTTGCATATCTTCTGTGACATTGTTTCGGACAAAGAACCAGCAGAAACGGTAAAGTCCTGTGCAAAGACATATACCAATCGTCCTTCTATAGTACCGTAACCTGTAACAACTCCGTCGCCAAGATAGTGTTTCTTGTCCATCCCGAAATTAGTGCAACGGTGCTTTACAAACATATCCAGTTCCTCGAAACTACCTTCGTCAAGCAACATAGATATACGTTCACGTGCTGTATATTTACCTTTAGAATGCTGTTTCTCAATAGCCTTTTCACCCCCCCCAAGACGAGCTTGGGCACGCAGTTCAATAAGCTCTTTCACTTTTTCCAATTGATTACTCATAATTATAAGTATTTTTAAGTTTATAATAAGATTAACCGGATAAGGCGATATTCATAAAAATAAGTTGAAGAGTCGGCTTGCATATCACAATATGCAAACAGACTCTTCAAACGTATATTTATAAAACAGTTATTTCAACCATCGCCTCCCCCATATTTATTTCTCGCAAAGTTCAGTCAAAACCCCCATTGTTGATTTAGGATGAAGGAAAGCTATATTAAGATTCTCTGCCCCTTTACGAGGAGCTTTATCAATAAGACGAATTCCTTTGCCTTCAGCATCAGCCAAAGCATTAGCCACACCATCCTCAACGGCAAAAGCCACATGGTGTACACCCATTCCCCTATTCTCAATAAATTTAGCGATTGTACTTTCAGGACCTGTAGGTTCAAGAAGTTCTATTTTTGTCTCACCACATTTCAAAAATGCAGTTCTAACTTTCTGGTCTTCAACGGTTTCAATGTTATAACATTTCAACCCCAATACATTTTCATAATATGGAAGGGCTTCTTCAATACTACTCACTGCTATGCCCAAATGTTCAATATGAGATATTTTCATAATGATGTTGTTTTTTTTGATATTAAATTAAAGTTCATAAATAATGATAGACAAAGAAAATAAATTTGAATTAAAGTACGAAACTTTTTCCGTAAATATTTACCCTAATTACTTTTTTATAACGTCTGAAAGTCAATTTTGAAAACTTAAGTTGGCAATCATCCGTTACATCACAAATATATTTTCTCCAATATTTTATTAAGCCATCTCCACTTCAGCCTGTACCACCGGCGTGTGCTAAGTTGCTTACCGCCAAACCTTAATATGAAATCACGATACCCATATTTTTTAAAAGGAAGTCCGGCATCAATAAATTCAAAATGACTGTAACCATTCTCCCTTGAATATAACATGGCATTCCATACAGCCAACACTCCGGGGTATAGTGTTGGATAACTCTTACGCATTCCTCCTGAGAACAAAAGGAATACCGTATCGTCAGAAAACAGGCAGCATGATCCTCCGATTATTTTATCGTTATAAGATACTGTGAATATTTTTCCAACTTCTTCTGATTCGTTCCCCAAATCCAAAAGGGCAGTAAAAAAATCAACTCCAGGAAGATATTTGAAAACTTTAGAAGAATAATAATTTTTCAACATTCTGAAAAAATACTGAACCTTGAGTTTATCATCGGCAACACCCAAAACAGCTCCATTTTTCAGTCCCTGCTGTATCTGGCGTTTTCTTGAACCTCCCATCCATTTGTCTATAGTGGAATGATGAATGGAATTTATTACTCTTAAACGTTTTACAGGGAAATATCCGTTCTTTCTGAAATAACGATAGCCGAAAAGCGGCTCGTTCAAATTTCTGAATTCAATAACAAAAAAGTTATCCTTATTCCTGTTGGTAAAATAAGAAAGAAGCTCGTCGAAAATCAAATCATGTCTTATATCCGTATCAAAATACTCTCCGGTATCATATATAACACATTTTTGTAAAAAACATGATTTTCTGATTACACACAACAATTTTCCAATCGGTTTTTCTCGGTCAAAGGCCACAAGCATGAAAGGATTATATCCGGGAGTCCGTTCAAGAATCCTAAACAGGCTGACCGAATGAAACACGTTCTTCCCCGGAAGAAGAGGCAACGTTTCAGAATGTTCGTATGTAACCAAACGTATTGCCATATATTGCAAATTTACATAAAAAGTTTCAGTCTTAAAAACGAAAAGCTAATAATATATCCACATCTCTGAATTAAAAGTCTGAAAACTATGTTTTCCACTTTGTACTTCTCTTGGTTTGCACTATATTTGTACAAATCAATTTTAAACATCTTATGAAAAATTTCAGCGACCTCATAAAATCAAGGCGTAGTATGCGCAAATTCACTGCACAGGAGCTCACACAAGAAGAAGTGGTAACACTACTCAAAGCAGCTCTGATGTCACCTACATCAAAACGTTCAAATTGTTGGCAATTTATCGTCGTTGATGACAAGGATATACTCGAAAAACTGTCTTACTGTAAGGAAGCAAGTGCATCATTCATAAAAGATGCGGCATTAGCTATAGTCGTGACAGCCGACCCTATGGTAAGCGATGTATGGATTGAAGATGCGTCAATAGCCTCCATCATGATACAGCTTCAGGCAGAAGACCTCGGATTGGGAAGTTGCTGGGTGCAGCTTCGTGAAAGATTCACAGCAAACGGCATTCCATCAAACGAATATGTACACGAAGTTCTTGACCTTCCTTTACAACTACAGGCATTGTCGATTATTGCAATAGGACATAAAGGTATGGAAAGAAAACCTTTCGATGAATCACACCTTCAATGGGAAAAAATCCATATTAACAAATACGGAGGGAAATAACAGTGAAACATTCAGAAATTCTTCCTTCAATAGTATTGATAGGAGCCGGAAATGTAGCAACACATCTTGGAAAAGCATTACACGAAGCAGGATGTCTGATTAAAATGATTTACAGCAGAACGCAAGAATCGGCAAAAACACTTGCCGAGAACATAGGCTGCCCTTACACAACAGACATAACATCAGCAGACAATGATGCCGATATTTATATTGTATCACTGAAAGATTCAGTACTCGAAACAATACTTCCGCAACTTGTAAAATGTAATCCAAATGCCTTATATGTACATACAGCCGGAAGTGTATCCATAGACATTTGGAAAGGAATTACAGCCAGATACGGTGTACTATACCCTATGCAGACATTCAGCAAACAAAGAAAAATCGATTTTGACAATGTACATTTCTTCATTGAGGCAAACAACAAGAAAGATACGGAGTTACTTATCAAAACAGCATCATTGTTAAGTAGCCATGTGTTCGAGGCATCATCTGAACAAAGAAAATATCTGCATATATCAGCTGTGTTTGCCTGTAATTTCACCAACCACATATATGCTATATGCGAACATATACTTAACTCACACGGACTTCCATTCAGTGCAATGCTGCCGCTTATAGACGAAACGGCCGAAAAAGTACACCACTTATCACCCGTATTGGCACAAACAGGACCAGCCCAAAGAAATGACCATAACATAATGGAAAGCCATCTGGACATGTTAAAAGACGAGCCCAAAACAGCAGAACTATACAAACTTATCAGCGAAAGCATACAGAATTATAAGAATAATATATGATAAACTACGACCTCACTAAGATAAAAGCATTGTTCTTCGATGTTGACGGAGTTTTGAGTGGTGACACAGTTCCACTTCACCCCAACGGAGAGCCGATGCGCATGATAAACATAAAAGACGGATACGCCATACAATTCGCTGTGAAATGTGGATTACACATAGCTATAATCACAGGTGGACACACAGAAGCCGTCAGATTAAGATTCGAAGGCCTCGGAGTGAAAGACGTATGTATGGGAGCATCCATAAAGACAAAAGAATACCACGAACTTATGAAAAAATATGATCTCAAGCCGGAAGAAGTACTCTATATGGGTGATGACATACCAGACTATGAAGTCCTTCGCCTTGTAGGTCTCCCCTGCTGTCCGGCAGATGCCGCTCCGGATATAAAAGCAGTATGCAAATACATCTCCCACCGTGCCGGAGGTCAGGGTTGTGGTCGCGATGTAATAGAACAGGTACTCCGTGCCCAGGGAAAATGGATGTCGCACGAAGAAGCATTCGGATGGTAAAAAACTTAAATAAAGAATACAATGTTAGAGAATCTCAAGAATTATAACATAATCCTTGCGTCAAATTCGCCACGCCGCCGCGAACTCCTCTCCGGTTTAGGTCTTAATTACGAAGTGAAACTTATAGAAGGAATTGACGAAAGTTACCCACAACACCTTAGCGGAAGTGAAATACCAATCTTTATTTCACAAATAAAAGCTGCAGCATACCGTTCTATGATGGCTGATAATGACCTTGTGATAACAGCAGACACAATTGTCTATGCCGACAGTGAGGTATTAGGCAAACCTAAGGACAGAGAAGACGCTGTAAGAATGCTGAAAACGCTATCCGGACATACACATCAGGTAATAACAGGAGTAAGTATCACTACCAACGAATTCCAAAAAAGTTTTGCCTCAGTATCAGACGTAACATTCGACAACCTTACAGATGAAGAAATAAATTTCTATATAGACCACTACAAGCCTTACGATAAAGCAGGAGCATACGGCATCCAAGAATGGATAGGATTTATAGGCGTTTCAGGAATACGCGGATCTTATTTCAATGTAATGGGACTACCTGTACAGAGACTTTACAGGGAATTAAAAGAAATACAAGAATTTAAATAAACATCAGTTAAATATTAAGACGAGCACACAAAAACTCTTTTCCGTCCGCATATTCTATAAACACAACTTATATTTGTAAAAACCACACTGTTGTTTATAAAAACCACACTGTTATTTATACAAACCACAGTGTGGTTTATAGAATTCTTCGAAGAATTTTTGAACTTTTCAAGCTGACAATAACAAAAAAAGCGACCGGATCATTCAGATCCGATCGCTCACTTATCTTTTGTTATTTTCAGAATTATTCAACAATCATAACCCATCCATATGGATCCGGTTCGTCGCCATACTGTATAGCACGAAGTTTGTTATACAGTTTCTCGCTTATAGGACCGGGCTTGCCGTTCTTGGCAATGACGTAAGATTTATTGTTTTCAAGGTCGTCTATACGTTCGATTGGGCTAATTACGGCTGCAGTACCGCAAGCTCCGGCTTCCTCGAATGTTTCAAGTTCTTCTTCCGCAATAGGACGGCGTTCGACTTTCAATCCCATGTCTTCAGCCAACTGCATAAGGCTTCTGTTAGTGATGGAAGGAAGGATAGACGTAGAAAGCGGAGTTACGTATGTATTGTCCTTGATACCGAAGAAATTGGCAGCACCGCACTCGTCGATATATTTCTTTTCCTTTGCATCGAGATAGAACTCGCTGGCATAACCTGCATCGTGAGCCATCTTGTTTGCACGGAGACTTGCCGCATAGTTACCTCCGACCTTGAAAGTACCGGTGCCAAGAGGTGCCGCACGGTCAAACTGACGGATTATAACGTACGGATTGGTAGCGAAACCGCCTTTGAAATATGGACCTACAGGAGTAACAAACACCACGAAAAGGTATTCACTGGCAGGATGTACGCCTACCTGTGCGCCTGTACCGATAAGCAGCGGACGTATGTAGAGTGATGCGCCGCTCTCGTACGGAGGAATGAAACGCTCATTTGCCTTTACCACTTTTTTTACTGCCTCGCAGAAAAGTTCTGTAGGGAACTCCGGCATAAGAATACCGTTGCAAGTGCTTTGCAAACGTTCCGCATTAGCCTGCGGACGGAATACACGGATTTTTCCATCCTTACCGCGATATGCCTTCAATCCTTCGAATGCTTCCTGACCATAATGCAGACATGTAGCCGCCATGTGAATATTTAATGTTTCTTCCGAACAAAGTTCCAGTTCACCCCACTTACCGTCGCGATAATAACAACGTACGTTGTAATCTGTCTTCATATAACCGAACGACAAATTAGACCAGTCAATTTCTTTCATAACTTTATTATTTAATATTTTTTGTTTCTTATATTATTACATTGACGGCAAATGTAAGATTTTAATTTACATATTCCAATTTTTACAATGAATATTTAGACCAAAATCCTTAAATGCCGGCATATCGCTTACATTATTATTCGTCGTCCAAATGTCCGTCATCAAGCATTTTCTTTATTTCCTCATCTGTTTTATACAACTTATCCTTACAGAACTTTATGAGTCGCTGCGCCTCCTTCAGATTCTCGCCAAGTTGGTCTATATCAAGTTCACCACTCTCTATTCTTGCCACTATCGCCTCAAGTTTCTTCATGGCTTCGGTGTATGTTTCTTTCTTTGCTGCCATAACTAAATTTTTATTTTACTATACTTTTGAATTTTCCTGTAGCCAATACCGTTTCAATCTCATCACCAGATTTAAGCATCGACACATCCTTTACAGATTTGCCGTTCAGGAGAGTTATACTGTATCCTCGTTTCAAAAGCTGTTCGGGCGATGCGGATTTCAGAATTCTCTCCATCAAATCAATCTTATGCGTCTCTTTTTCCATAACCGAACGCGCATACACCAGCAGGCGAGGATATACATCCATACGATGTTGCTCCACAAGGAAACGCTTCTGCCAGGACATTGCCAAACGCGAATACATACGTTCGCATCGCATGTTCTCCCTCTGGAGCCTTGACTGCACAACAAAAGGAATACGGGCAACGAGTCTGTTCAGGCGTTCCGTTTCTTCATTAATCAATACAGGTATTTCGTTACGGATACGTTCCGACAATTCGTCTAAACGGCTTGCTGTCCGGAGCATAATACCTATTATATATTCAGCAGCCGCAGTCGGTGTCTTAACCCTTGTATGAGAAACCATGTCAATAACCGTGTCATCACGTTCATGTCCTATACCGGTTATTATAGGCAAGGGGAACTGTGCGCAATGGGCAGCCAAATTGTATGTATCGAATCCGGACAAATCTGATGTCGCGCCTCCTCCACGGATTATCACTACCGCATCCCAGTTTTCACACTCGGAATATATTCTTTCGAGAGATAATATTATGGTTTCTTCCACCTTTTCGCCCTGCATTATTGCCGGAAAAAGTTTAGTATAAAAGACAAAACCGAATTTGTTGGAATGCAGTTGATTGCAGAAATCACCATAACCGGCGGCCGTAGCCGAGGAAATGACAGCTATCCTTTGTACAAGTTCCGGCATTTCAAGTTCCTTATTCATAGTAAGGATACCTTCCTCGTCAAGGCGTTTCAGTATTTCTTTCCTTCTGCGTGCCATATCGCCTATCGTAAATGCGGGGTCAATATCGACAACGGTAAGAGAGAAACCGTAAAGTTCGTGAAAATCGACAGTTACTTTAACCATAACCTTTATTCCGGAGACAAAAACCTGACCTGTCTCACTCTCAAAATACGGACGCAAGCGCAGGAAGACATTGCTCCATATCACTCCACGCGCTTTTGCTATCAAAGCGTTGCTTTTAGGATCTTTCTGTATAAACTCAAGATAACAATGACCGGAATAATTGGAACGCACGTCGCTCAATTCCGCCTGTATCCAATATTCGTCTGGCAGAATAGAATGAAGTCCACGCCGTACAAGGGCATTCAGCTCGTATAAAGACATTGCTCGGTTTTCCATATCATTATTGTTTTTTCATTTCCTGCCCGATACGGTATGCCTTCCACATATCTGTTATTCCATATCCGAATATATTGTCAGGATATTCATATCTGTCTGAAGAACGGTGTACAACGTCAATAAGTTCATTCACTGTGAGCCACGGGCAAGACTGCCAAAGGCATGTGACAAGTCCGCAGAATATAGGTGAGGCGAAAGATGTGCCGTTGCCATACGAGGTTCCGCCGTTTGGTCCGGCTATACTGGAATGAAAACCCACAGCCATGACATCCGGTTTGATACGTCCGTCGGCGGTGTTTCCCACAGACGAGAAATCGGCGTTCACACCGTCGGCATTCACCGCACCTACAGTCAGGACACCCTCCGCATCACCGGGAGGGGTTATTTTCTTCCAGCTGGAGGCTCCGGAATTTCCCGCACTGCACACTATCAACATTCCTTTGGCAGAAGCCATAGTGGCAGAACGGGACATAAGAGAAGTACGCCCGTCAAGGTCACGGTAAGTATAATTGTCCGATGCGTCGTCAAAAGAATAATATCCGAGTGAGGTATTTACCACATCTACACCGGCACTGTCGGCAAACTCTACAGCAGCTGCCCAATAATCTTCCTCGGCAGGTTGTTCTGTATCATTGTCCTCACTCCTTAAAAGCCAGTAGGAGGCTTCAGGAGCAGAGCCTACCATCACCTTAGGCATATTTACAGCCATGCAAGAAAGTACTTTCAATCCATGATTATGTTCAGCATATATATCTGAGTCCGGATTGACAAAATCCTTTGTACCGAGTATATGCAATTTACGGAAGAACTTCATCTTGTCAACATTATAATATCCCGCATCAATGACGGCTATATGCATTCCCTCGCCACTGAAACCTGCGCTGTGAAGACTGTCGCCATGATGTATCTTGATTTGGGTAGCCGCAACTCCATAATATTCGTCAGTTTTCTTCCATTTGTTTGTGATTTCTTTTTTTCTGTCGTCGTTCCTCGGGAAAACGGTATCAGGCGACACCCATACTTTTCTAACATTCATCACAAACGGATTCCGCCTGAATTTTTCAGCTGTTTCCTCATCTGAGGTGAGCATCAGTACCGTATTATTCCATTTGCTCTGCATAAGATATTCGCCTCCCTGCTCCACCAAACGGTCTATATATTCCTTACATACAGGCAGGTCTGTAGAATCAATCCCTATACCTTGTCTGGCTCTGCGCTTTAAGGAACGTTCGGACAGAAAGTCCTGCGGACGGTCTATACTATATGTAGTGGCAGACTTATCCCTCAAAGTTACACGATACTTATATGTCTCGGAAAATGAATGTAAATAACCGAAAAACAACGAACAAAATAATATTACAATCCTTAAATTCATAAAGTTAATGTGTTATGAACCGCAAAGATAGGACAAATAAATAAGAAAAAAGAATTATGTCGAAGGAATAAAGAATATACATGCCAATTGATATAAGTTTTGCGGAGAATATATACTTTTGTAAAAAAATAAGTTTATAGGAAAGAAATATGAAGAAAATAGTCAGCTCGGAAAGCGGTCAGGGATTATTCCACATTCTCGCGATACTTACTGTAGGAGTGTGGGGGACCACTTTTATTTCAACCAAAGTGCTTATAGAAAACGGGCTGCATCCACAGGATATATTTATTCTGAGATTTACGATAGCCTATTTAGGGATATGGATAATCTCGCCAAGGAAAGTATTCGCAAACAATTTACGTGACGAATTTCTACTTATACTGTCCGGACTGACAGGTGGGAGTTTGTATTTTCTGACTGAAAATACAGCACTAAGTTTCACACAGACCACAAATGTGGCTTTCATAATATGTGCTACACCACTCATTACGGCAATTATAGCCAGACTTGGCAAGCAAAAAGAACCTGTAGGGAAATACTTCATGTCAGGTTCACTCGCGGCATTGACAGGAGTCGCTCTTCTTATCTTCAACGGAAGTTTTGTCCTTAAATTATCACCGTTAGGAGATTTTCTTACCTTATGCGCAGCTCTTTCATGGGCATTTTACAGTATTATAATACCAAAACTCTCATACCGTTATAATGCGACATTCATAACCCGAAAAGTATTTTTTTATGGCATTGTTACTGTATTGCCATTTTTTATGATAAACAGGTTCAATTATCAACCGGAATTATTTCTAAGGCCGGCAGTATGGATGAATCTGGCATTTCTCGGAGTATTGGCTTCGCTGATATGTTTCGTAGTCTGGAATATAATACTAAAGAGACTTGGAACAATACAGGCGTCAAACTATCTTTACCTTAATCCGTTATTCACCATGATTGCGGCATCACTGATATTAAACGAAAGAATTACAATCTATGCCATTTGCGGAGTGATACTTGTACTGGCTGGCGTATTTCTGTCATCAAAAAGATAACATAAAACTATTATATATGAGCCCAAACAAAATTAAGACGATATTATACAGCTTTTCAATTATCGGATGTTTATTGTGCAGCTGTACAAATGAGACCAAAGACATTGACAGTACAAGCATCAACGGAGTAACAGAAGAGACAGAACTTGCCAACATATTTGCAAGGGACGTACTTGAGCTATACTATTATTGGAATGAAGAAATATCCGGAGAGCTAAACAAACTTGATCCGGAAACAAATTCCAACCCTATAGCCACAGTGGAAGCAATAAGATATCATGACGGTGAAAACCTGATAGATAAATGGACCACGCTGACAGACAACATGGAAGAATTTACAAACAGTGTACAAGGTGTATCCACCACATACGGATATACTCCTGTTGTGTATTATCTTGAAGAGAATTCAAATAGACTTATAGCAGCGGTTGCATACGTATCAAAAAACAGCCCTGCTGAAAAAGCCGGCTTGAAAAGAGGCGATTTGATTTATGAAATAAACGGGAACACTCTTACAACTGAGAATTATATGGATCTGTACTATTCATCTCAAATCACACTTTCATTGGCAAAACTTGAAGATTATGAAATAAAACCAACAGAAGAATTATCAATTACATCTGTCGAAATGTATGAGAATCCCATACTGTGTGATTCTGTTTACAGCTTCAACAATAAAAAGGTGGGATATTTGGCTTACAGCAGTTTTGACTTGACATCAATTCCCGAACTTGTTGATATATGCAAAAAGTTCAAGCAAGAAGGTGTAAAAGAACTTATTCTTGACCTTAGGTATAACGGAGGAGGATACGTAATAACAGAATGCGCATTGGCATCAATGCTGGCACCGGAGGTTAACGTTACCAATAAAGATATATTTGAAAAAGAAGATTACAACGAGTTCTTCACTGAATATTACAAGAAAAACGATATTTCTACAATAACCCGTTTCGAGACTGAATACAATTATGACGATATAGACCTGAATATAAGCACAAAAGACGCCAACATCGGACTTGAAAAGATTTACGGTATAATATCAGGCAACAGCGCATCTGCTTCTGAAGCTCTTCTTTCAGGATTAATGCCATATATGAATGTAGAACTGATAGGCAAACAATCTCACGGTAAATATTGCACAGGATGGATGCTTTCAACTGAAGACGCATACGAACGTGTTCCGGAAATTATAAAGAACTGGGGTATATATGTCATGGTAAGTATATATAAAAACGCGAAAGACGAAACACCTTGTATGCCAAACGGACTAACACCGGACATAACATCAGAGGACAATCCTTTTGAAACATATCAGCTTGGCGATGTAAATGAAGCTATGCTGAAAACAGCTCTCATAAAGGCTGGTAAAGTTTATTCGTCATCAAGAACAATAAAATCAAATATCCCTGTTTTTAAGAAAGCCAGGACTCCACAAAAGACTGTTTTCGGAAAAAGAATCATAATTCCTTCACAATCAAGTATGCCTGGTAGCGAGTAAATGACAAAAGCGGAGTAAGAGTGAGATAGCCAGACTTAATACGACCGGAAGAATCAACGACAAGTGGATGGTTTGATGACATCTTTTGATGAGAAGAAACAGCCTCACCATCCGAATTATAATGTTCAACAGCAAAAATACCGTATGTGGATGAAGACAAGTATCTGTCAAATATGATACGGGACACGATGCCCATATTCATTCTCATATTTATTTCAACGCATGGATGAATCAAAATATTATCATTCTGATGACACAACATCATATCAACCCCGAAATACCCCGTATAAGATCCGTCAATCATATTTCCCAATATATCAATAAGGCTTCTACGAACTTCATGTAATGCTGTAATAGGAATATTATACGAAAGCAGATGTGCTTCTATACCATCATCAGACATCAGTATATTCTGCTTGTAATTACCAAAATCATCTGTTTCAAACAACGAATAACCGGCAAAATTGACTTTTCCATCGGACGAGGAATAAAACTCCATTGCAAAATCACATACCTTATTATATATAGGCTCCGCCATTACACATCCCTGTGTGCGAAGAATGCGTAAAACCCACCCCTGTATATTTGCATTCCAAGTGTCAAATGCGATGCGGCAAAGCCCCCTGCCACTACCCGACCACGGGGCTTTAAGTATAAGTTTCCGGTAAATCTGAAGATAGTTTTTCACATCGTCCATGCTGTAACAGCAAAAACTCTTTCCACACGTGCCTGCAATGGCAGAAAGTCCAGACAATACATCAACACATCTCTGTCTGCCTGACAAAAAACGTATTTTATCAAGTTTATTATCGTCCGGTAAAAGATGACGGTCAATTCCATCATTTATAAGCAGATGTACTAAAGCCGGACTCCAACCCCATGGCATAACATTAGAGGAAAGACAATCCTCAACAAACATCGAACTGTCAAACTTCTTGAAGGCTGATACCTGTTCCATAAAATTTTCAGCTATACATTTGTCATATATTCTAACGTACGCATTGTCGGAAGCATACCATGCAGGAAGAAAAGACAAGTCTCTACTCATACGGAGTATTTCCGAAGAGACCTTAAAATATGGAGTGAAATTAGCCAAGGCCATATCATGCCATGGATTGAATATGTATAACAACTTTTCCATTATATCTTCACCGGATTTTATCTACAAAGATATGCTAAAAAATTAAATTTTGCTATGTCAAGTTTGCAATATTATGAACAATTCGTATATTTGCACCGAAGTAAAGAATATATTCATGGAGGCTTTTTACAGAACACATTCTTATTTGGTTGAACATACCAATGCTCCTGTACGCAGAGATCTTATGGACGAAATAGACTGGAGCGCACGGCTTATTGGTATAAAGGGTACAAGAGGAGTTGGAAAAACCACTTTCCTTTTGCAATACGCAAAAGAAAAGTATGGTTTCGACAGGTCTTGCCTCTATGTAAACATGAATAATTTTTACTTTTCACAAGTAAACCTGGTGGACTTCGCTTCCGATTTCATTAAGCGTGGAGGAAAAGTTCTTCTCATTGATCAGGTCTTCAAATTGCCGGATTGGAGTACAGCATTGCGTACATGCTATGAAAAGTTTCCGAACTTAAAAATAGTTTTCACGGGTTCATCTGTGATGAGACTTAAAGAAGAAAATCCGGAACTTAACGGTATCGTTAAATCATACAACCTCAGAGGGTTCTCTTTCAGAGAGTTCCTTAATCTTCAAACCGGTAACAATTTCTCCAAATATACTTTGGATGAGATTCTGAAAAATCATGAGCATATAGCCAAAACTATACTGCCACACGTGAATCCGACCCAATATTTACAAGATTATATCCATCATGGATTTTACCCGTTTTTTCTTGAAAAAAGAAATTTTTCGGAGAATTTGCTCAAGACAATGAACATGATGGTTGAAGTCGATATATTATTAATTAAACAAATTGAGCTGAAATATCTCTCGAAAATAAAAAAATTACTATATTTACTGGCGGTTGACGGACCGGGAGCACCCAACGTAAGCCAACTGGCAGAAGAGATACAGACTTCACGCGCAACGGTAATGAATTACATCAAATATCTGGCAGACGCAAGACTGATAAACATGGTTTATCCAAAAGGGGAATCATTCCCGAAGAAACCTGCAAAAATCATGATGCACAACACCAGCCTGATGTATAGCATTTATCCGGTGAAAGTGGAAGAGCAGGATGTACTGGAGACATTCTTTGTTAACTCTCTGTGGAAAGATCACAAGATAAACAAGGGAGACAAAGGAACATCTTTCCTTGTTGACAA
>CALUIE010000008.1 GCA_944320605.1 uncultured Phocaeicola sp.
GGTGCATTGCTGAATATCATTCTCGACCCGATTTTCATTTTCACTTTCGATATGGGAGTAAAGGGAGCCGCTATAGCCACAGTCCTTTCGCAAGCCGTAAGTGCCATCTGGGTACTGCGTTTCCTTACTTCCCATTCGGCATCTCTTCCGCTCGAAAGGAGGTATATGAAGCCTAAGAGGAAGATAGTACTGTCTGTGGTTGCTCTTGGAGTGTCACCGTTTATTATGGCAAGCACTGAAAGCCTTGTAGGTTTCGTACTTAACGGAAGTCTGAAACATTTTGGCGATATCTATGTCAGTGCCCTTGCCATAATGCAGAGTGCCATGCAGTTTGCCAGTGTGCCGCTTGTGGGTTTTGCCCAGGGATTTATCCCGGTGGTGAGCTATAACTACGGCCATGCCAACAAGGACCGTGTGAAGCAATGTTTCAGGATAGTTGTGACATTCATGTTCGGTTTCAACTTCCTGCTGATACTTTTTATGATACTATGTCCTCACCTGGTAGCATCGGTATTTACGGACGATGAAGTTCTGATAGAAACAGTGTCTCATGTCATGCCTCTGTTCCTTGCCGGAATGTCTATTTTCGGTTTGCAGCGTGCATGTCAGAACATGTTTGTAGCTTTGGGACAGGCAAAGATTTCCATTTTCATAGCTTTGTTGAGAAAGGTTATTCTCCTTGTTCCATTGGCACTGATACTGCCTCATTTCTGGGGAGTGGAAGGTATATTCGCAGCCGAAGCCATCTCGGATGCCACAGCCGCAGTGTGCTGTACGGCCTTGTTCGCATGGCAGTTTCCAAAGATATTATCTCGGATAAAAGGATAATTGTAAAAAATTCTAAGATTTAATTAGCGTCGCACGTTCGTGTTTCGCCTGTCACACATACGTTAATTAGATTTCTTAAATTCTTCTCAAAAGTTTTTCCACATCCGCACGAATCTTGGCATAGAGTGGTGAGTTCTTGTAATTGACATTTTTGTGTATCACTACCTCCACACCGATTTGCGAACGCTGATAGTTTGTAAGTTCGTTATGCAGTTGCAGGCTGTGGAGGGCAAGATCGTGGATTTGCTGCTCTCTTTCCCTTCTGAGTACTGTGCATACAGGAATTAGCAGACGGAGGACAACGTTGTCCATTATGTGATGTCCCTGTATGAACATATATGTGCTGTCGGATGTGACTCCGAGTGCGGGAAGTTCTCTCTTCAGATCTTCTATTTCCTTTTCAGCTTCCGGATGCCTTCGCTCAAGGTCATGCAGTTTTTTCTCCACTTTCTTTGCCATGTGTTCAAGACTGCGTTCCGGATAGCGTGTACTTACCTGGTCCAACTTGACATACGAACAGAAATCAAGTAAGGAGAATTCGGCGAGAATGTGTCTTCTGTAGAACCAGACTGACCATACGAAAAGTGGCCATGCTATTTCTGAATAGGCCTTCATGAATGCCGGAAAGTCTATCAGTTTATGGTCGTTAAGTGTGGCTGTCACGCACACGTCGTGCAAGCCCTCTGCATAGCAGTGATAGTTTTCTATAGCGTAGGCGTATGTCTGCAGTACGTACGGACATTCCATCATGTAGCGCGATGTGTTGGTACGCCCCTGAAGCAGATAATCATAGTCGCTGTCCACGCAGGCTATCATGTTTTCGCCGAGCTGTTTCCCGAGCTGGTTCATAAGAACGGTTTTCTTTCCCTTGGCAAGCGAGCTTTGTGATGGAAGCATGACCTCGAAATAAACCTTGTCGCTTTCATACTCTGAGAGCAGGGCACGCCAGAAAGATATGTCGTCATAACTTTCTACGTATGCCACAATCTTCCTTTTCGCGTGTTTCGGCTTCAGATTGTTGGCCGCACCGATATATAATGATGAAAGGTTTTCCGTAAGTCGTTTTCCCATGGTCCCTGTTTTTTTAGTTTGTAGTAATATCGCTAACCTCTGTCACCGCGTCCACCCATCCGTTCATTATGAGTGCAGGCGAGTGTGTTGTCAGGATAATCTGAACATTAGGATTAAGGCTTCTGATGAGTGTGATAAGCCTTTGCTGCCATTCTATATGGAGTGAAATTTCCGGTTCGTCCATAAACAGGGCGCAGTGAGCATTATCCTGTACAAGTACTGTAAGCAGGATTACAAGCATCTGTTTTTCTCCGGACGAGAGCTTGTAAGGTGTTAGAATGTCTCCTGCCTGCTTGAAGAGTATTTCGTTTGACTTACGATTTATTTTCTTTCCTGTTTCGGCAAAAAGTTCGTCTATAAGATCCTGAAATTTGGTTTTCGGTTTTGAAATTTCAGCAGCCATCATCTGTTTTTCCGGGTCCCCGCTTGTGAGCAGTTCAATAATTCTGTTGCCTATGTTTACCTGATAGTCCAGGTAGCGGCGTTGCAGTTGGTATAATTGCCAGTCTAATTCAGTTCGTACATCCTGGTCTCCAATCTTCTTCAACAGTCCGGAATCTATAAGAGGGCGGTCGAAACTGCGTATTACATCGAATGGAATGAAATCGGCGTCTTCAGGACTGAACGTGAATGTTACTATGTCTTTTATTCCGTTGGTCAGTTGTACCTCATTGTTCTCGTTCAGTCTTCTCACAGAACTGTTTAGTATGGAACTTTTTCCTATACCGTTCACTCCACTAAGGATATTGACATCTTTTCTCAAATCCCATGCAATGTCTTTTCTGCCCCAAAGGCCTTTTATGACAATTCGCTTTATGAACTCGGCTTGCTTCTTCATTGTTGTGTCTTTTATCGTTCTTATCCAACAAATTTAATCATTCTCTTTGAATAAATCAATCGTCACCCGTCAATTTTTCAAATATCTTGTAACTTTGCAGCAATTATAAACTTAAGGTATAAAGAAATGAAAACTTCTAATTTCAAGGCCCATCTGGCACTTTTGCTCGCTGCCAGTATGTGGGGACTTATGGCACCTGTGGGCAAGGCTGCCATGGAAGCCGGTATCTCCGGACTTGCGCTTGCCAATATGCGAATGATTGGCGGCGCGGTATGTTTTTGGCTGACGTCATTGTTTGTCAAGGGAGAGGATGTTCCTCCTCGTGATCTTCTGTTATTGTTCTTTGCCTCAATGCTTGGTATTGTATGCAATCAGGGATGCTATACTTTCGGCTTGTCGCTTACTTCGCCTGTGGATGCTTCCATTATGACTACTACCATGCCTATTGTTACTATGATATTGGCGGCAGTGTTCCTGAAAGAACCTGTTACACCATTGAAGGTGGGCGGAATTCTGTTGGGGTCTGTAGGAGCGTTGGCTCTTATTCTTAGCAATACCGGAGGAAGCGAGAAGGAAGGAAGTGTTCTTGGCGATGTATTGTGTGTTACCGCACAGATCAGCTTCGCATGTTATCTTACCATATTCAAGAAACTTATTGCAAGATACAGTGTGTTCACCCTGATGAAGTGGATGTTCAGCTATGCCGCAATTTGTTTTATTCCATTTTCATACAGGGATTTCTCGGAGATGCAGTTTGCCGAGATACCAATGGAAGTATGGATGCAGGTGGGATACGTGATACTTTTCGGAACATACTTTGCATATATCCTTATGCTTGTCGGTCAGAAAACATTACGTCCTACTGTTGTGAGCATGTATAACTATATGCAGCCTGTGGTTGGCTCAAGTGTGGCTATACTGATGGGCATGTCATCATTCGGATGGGTTAAGGCTATAGCCGCAATATCCATATTCGCAGGCGTGTATTTGGTGACTCAGAGCAAGTCGCGCGCGGACATGCTTAAAGAAAAATCGTGAAATCCATAGCGTGCGACACGTGTGGAATAAACGTTCCACAGCTGTGGAACGATTAAACCACACGTGTGAAATGATCGTCCCACACGTGTGGAACGATGATGCCGTCAAAACGTTTCTCTGACGTTTATCCCTGTCATACAACATTTTAATAATTATAATATCACCCTTTCGTTTATGAAAGAGAACAACACAATAAAGTCTCCTATATTGTATCTTCAGCATCAATATGAATTGTTGAAGTCGGAGTATGAGTATGAGAAAGAACAGTTTCGTCAACAGACGGAAGTGATGGGTATTGGCCGTAAGGTGAAGCGTGGAATGTGCTGGTATCCGGTATCTGTAGGGAGGAGTTATTATAACGCCCTCAATCAGTTTGTGGTGGAGATATTCCGAAGTGAGGATAAGGAGATAGAGCATCTTTTCGAATATGGCCGTCCCGTGTGTTTCTTTACGCAGGATGCCGGAGGAGGATTGACATATCTTAATTTCGTGGCTACGGTGAATTATGTTGACGAGGACCGCATGGTGGTGATACTGCCCGGACCGGATGCCATGATTGCTCTGCAGAGGTATGATATTCTCGGCGTACAACTGTATTTTGACGAAACATCATACAAATTGATGTTTGAGGCTTTGAGCCGTGTTATAGGAGCCAAGAATAACCGTCTGGCTGAATTGCGCGACATTTTCCATGGTCAGCAGCCCGTATCGGAATTCTCTTTCAACCCCATACGTTTTCCGTGGCTTAACCGTACCCAGGAAGAGGCAGTAAACAAAGTACTTCATGCCAAGGACGTGGCCATCGTACACGGACCTCCGGGAACCGGAAAGACAACTACTCTTGTAGAGGCCATTTATGAGACACTGCACAGAGAGAATCAGGTGATGGTGTGCGCACAGAGCAATATGGCTGTCGATTGGATAAACGAAAAGTTGGTTGACCGTGGTGTAAGTGTATTGCGAATAGGTAATCCTTCGCGTGTGAATGACAAGATGTTATCGTTTACATACGAAAGGAGATTTGAGTCGCATCCGGACTATTCTCAGCTGTGGAGCATAAGGAAAGCCATACGTGAACTGTATTCCGCAAACCGTAAAGGTGCTGACAGAGAGAATATAAGGCTGAAGATTAATTCGCTGAAAGACCGTGCCACAGAATTGGAGATAAGAATAAACGAATCGTTGTTTGCCGAGGCAAGGGTTATCTCCTGTACTTTGGTGAGCAGTGCCAACCGTGTGCTTATGGGGCATAAGTTTGGAACACTGTTTATAGATGAGGCTGCACAGGCATTGGAGGCTGCTTGCTGGATTCCTATATCAAAGGCCGACCGTGTGATACTTGCCGGCGACCATTGTCAGCTTCCTCCAACCGTAAAAAGTCCGGTAGCATTGCGTGGAGGTTTGGGACATACGCTTATGCAGTGTATTGTGGCAAACAAGCCGCAGGCTGTCTCGCTTCTTAAAGTACAGTACAGAATGAACAACGAGATTATGCGTTTCTCATCCGACTGGTTCTATGGTGGAATGCTTCAGTCGGCACCGGAAGTTAAATATCGCAGTATCCTTGATTTCGATACCCCTATAGAATGGGTGAATACCGAAGGCATGGACTGCAATGAGGAGTTTATAGGCGAGAACTATGGACGTATAAACAAACAGGAAGCAGAACTTTCCGTCGGAAAACTTAAGGAATATATTGAGAGGATAGGTCGTGAACGTTTCCTTGACGAACGTATAGACATTGGAGTGATTTCTCCATATAAGGCACAGGTACAGTATCTGAGACAACTGATACGTAAGGATGCCTGGTTCAAGCCATACCGTCAGTTTATAACTGTAAATACTGTAGATGGTTTTCAGGGACAGGAACGCGATGTCATTCTCATAAGTCTTGTAAGGGCAAACGAGGAAGGGCAGATAGGCTTCCTGAACGACCTCAGACGAATGAATGTGGCTATAACACGTGCCAGAATGAAACTTATCATTCTTGGTGATGTGGCAACACTTACGAAACATCCTTTCTATAAGAAGCTGTATGAGTATATAGAAACCCTTGTTTAGTTTGTAAGGTAATGCTTTATTCACTAAATTTGTACGCTAAATAACCACAATTTAATTTTTATGTTCAACGACTTATTACAATCGTCTTATTTCTCTGTATTCCTGATTGTTGCCTTAGGCTTTATGCTTGGACGCATCAAGATTAAGGGATTATCTCTGGATGTATCAGCCGTGATTTTTATTGCCCTGGCTTTTGGCCATTGGGGAGTGTCTATTCCAAAGGAACTCGGTAATTTCGGATTGGTGTTGTTTATCTTCACAATCGGGATTCAGGCAGGTCCGGGTTTTTTTGATTCTTTCCGTACGAAAGGGAAGACTCTTATTCTGATAACAATACTTATTATTGCTTCTGCCTGCCTTACGGCAATAGGTTTGAAATATGCTTTCGGCATAGATACGCCGAGCGTGGTCGGACTTGTGGCGGGTGCTTTGACCAGTACTCCCGGATTGGCTGTGGCAATAGACAGCACACAGTCGCCATTGGCCTCTATTGCCTATGGTATTGCGTATCCGTTTGGCGTTATCGGTGTTATATTGTTTGTGAAACTTCTGCCGAAACTCCTGCGTGTTGATTTGGAGGAGGAAGCCAAACGTCTGGAAAAAGAACGTCGCGGACAGTTCCCGGAACTTAAGACTTGCATATTCCGTGTGACGAACGAAACTATATGCGGAAGAACACTTGCGCAGCTTAATATACGTGCTATAACAGGTGCTGTGGTATCACGTCTTAAAATAGGTAATGACATTGTTATCCCTACGGCATCAATTGTAGTAAATAAAGGAGATATTATTCAGGCAGTAGGCAGCGAGGAGTCGCTTAATAATTTAGCTATAATGTTAGGCGAACGTGAAGAAGGGGAACTGCCTCTTATAAACACTCAGGTGATAGAATCACTGCTGCTTACCAAGAAGGATATGATAAACAAGCAATTGGGCGATCTTAATCTCCAGCGTAACTTCGGATGTACAGTAACCCGAATCCGCCGAAGCGGAATTGACCTGTCTCCATCGCCCGAACTGGCACTTAAATTCGGTGACAAACTGATGGTAGTTGGTGAACAGGATGGTGTACAGGCTGTCGGCCGTCTGTTGGGTAATGACGAGAAACGTTTGTCAGATACTGATTTCTTTCCTATAGCAATGGGTATAGTTCTTGGTGTATTGTTCGGAAAACTGAATATATCTTTCGGCAGTGGAATGTCGTTCTCGCCGGGGCTTACAGGCGGAGTGTTGATGATGGCTCTTTTCCTTAGTGCCATAGGTAAGACAGGTCCTATACTTTGGTCCATGTCCGGTCCTGCAAACCAGCTTTTGCGTCAGTTGGGATTGTTGCTTTTCCTTGCCGAAGTAGGAACATCTGCAGGAAAGAATCTTGTTACCACGTTCCAGGAAAGCGGGTTCCTGTTATTCGGTGTTGGTGCTTTGATTACCATTGTGCCGATGCTTGTTGCGGCAATTGTCGGTCGTTTAGTATTTAAGATAAGTATGCTCGATTTGCTTGGCACCATTACAGGAGGAATGACTAGTACTCCCGGTCTGGCAGCTGCAGACTCTATGACGGACAGTAATATACCGGGTGTAGCATACGCAACAGTCTATCCTATAGCTATGGTGTTTCTCATACTGTTTATACAGTTCATCGCTATGGTTGTGGTGTAGAAAATAGGAAGAAATCTGCAAGAAAGATTATTATTTATATGTAAATTAGTTATATAATACTAAAAAAACTAGGTAAGGTGTTATGAATATCATCCTGCCTAGTTTTTTATTGGATAAATGTTTACTTGCTAATATCTTCTATTGGTAAATAATAAGTAGTTGTAGTAGGAGTATATAGACCAAATGTAATTCCATTTATTAATAAATTTATAAATGTTTGATTTGTTTTTACAACGTAGTCCTTTTTGTTTCCTACATACTCTTTTGCTTCCATCTTCGCATTTTTAAGAGGTACTAATCCATAAAGAAGATGGTGATTCCATTCAGAATTAACTTTTACTACTGGAGTTTTCGTAGTAATATCTCCACACACAACCTTTGTATTGTAGCAAGATGTAAGACTACAAGATGCCAATAAAACGGCACCGCATAAAATAACTTTTTTCATTTTAAATTGTTTATAATGCTTTCCAATCCCCAGAGAAAGCGATTAAAAATAAAAAAGTGTGGGAACTTATTGCTTTATCCTACATTCAGGTCTTCGCATTACCTCTAGCATGGATAAAACAATAGCCCCACACCAAATGTTATATAGTTCACCTGAGTAGATGAATATATATCAAAGGAGCGGGTGCTATTGCCATCATCTTCATGCTAGTTATCAAAGTTGCGAAGTTTGAATGTAGAAGATAATTTCAATAACACCTTTCGTTAATTATGTCCTTCCAGCCGATTAACTCTATAATCCGCTGGAATTGTTGCAAATGTAATGAAAGATTTTGATATCTTGAATAAAATCTAAAATAAATATTAACTTATATACTCAAAATTTATATTACGATTGTCCTACTTGTAAAAGTGAATAAAAAAAGGACAACTAACTGAATAGCTGTCCTTTCTTCGATATTAGTATATTTGAAGGTCTTTTATTTCTTGTTATAATGGTATTTCATAGAGAATATATAAACCTCTATTGTATCATCATGTACAGAGTAAACAATTCTATGCTCTGCATTGATTCTTCTTGACCATTTTCCTGCAAGTTCATATTTAAGCGGTTCTGGCTTTCCTATTCCTGTGTAAGGATGTGCGGCAATATCTTCCAATAAGTTTTTTATTTTATTTAATATTGCTTTGTTTTCGCTTTGGGTAAAGTATAGATATTCTTTCCTTGCCTGTTCTGATAATGTTATTCTGTACATGCTACACGTTTTAAGAAATCCTCTATGCTTTCACTTTCATGCTGGGATATGGAATTTCCGTTCTTAATATCCTCTTCGCCTTTATGTATTGCTTCCATTGTTTCGGGCGACGATATGATGTATTCTGTTTCTTTTAGAGAATTATATTCATCCAAAGAAATCATTACTACTCCTTTGCCATTGCCACGATTGATAACTACAGTGTCAAAATCATCAATTACTGCATCAATGTAGCTTTTCAAGTTGGCTCTTAAATCTGTGTAATTGGCTGTTCTCATAAATCCTCCTTTGTTATAATGCGAAGATATGTACTTATTTACGTACTTGCAAATATAAATGGTTAATTATTTGAATATTTGAGTGAACAATAAAACAGTATAAAACAATAAAAGCATCAATAATCATCAGATTATCAATGCTTTTATTATCAGTCGGGATGACTGGATTCGAACCAGCGACCACGCGCCCCCCAGACGCGTACTCTAACCGGGCTGAGCTACATCCCGAAATGCGTGTGCAAAATTAGTGCTTTTTTTAGAATAACCAAATGAATAGGTATTTTAAATTAGCACGTAACTATTATTGTTACCCTTTTAAAGCAATATTTATCCCATGGTTTCGCAATAAAAATCCAGACTTTCAAAAATGTCTTCTTTTGAGGCTGTCTGGTTGATATTTATTTTACCAATATCACTCAGTAGTGTAAAGTTGACAGAACTGGAAGACTCGTTCTTTTTGTCGTGAGTCATTAATTCGTATAACTCGTCATAGTTTTTACATGAAAAATTAAGTATGCCGTAGTGCTCTTTTATAAAGGCAACTGTTTGTCTTAGTATTTCTTTAGGAAAACCTGACTTCACATGCGAAAGATATAGCTCGCACACAATACCCCATGCCACGGCATAACCATGTAGTGAAGGATGTTCGCTTTTTAAAGCAAAACTTTCCAGCGCATGTCCTATGGTATGTCCTAAGTTCAGTGCCTTTCGTATTCCTTTTTCACAAGGATCCTGTTCTACAATATTTTCTTTTATGGCTACAGATTTTCCGATAATACTCTGTAGTGACTTGTAGTCTATATCGTTGTCAAAATCAAATTTAATAAGTTCTTTCCAGTTTTCGGTAGTACTTATTAATCCGTGTTTCAGCATTTCGGCATATCCGGACATTAGATTTTCGTAATCTGAGGTTTTCAGGAATTCGCTGTCTATTATCACTTCAGAGGCCGGGGCGAATGAACCGATTTCGTTTTTCAACCCATTGAAGTTTATTCCTGTTTTTCCTCCTACTGCGGCATCTACCATAGAGAGTAGTGTGGTAGGAATATTAATGAAAGAAATACCTCTTTTAAAAGTAGCGGCAGCGAATCCTCCAAGGTCAGTTACCATTCCTCCTCCAAGGTTAATCATCAGAGAATGTCTTGTGGCACCATTTTGGCTTAATTTAAGCCATACCTGCGACAATGTATCTAATGTCTTGTTTATATCTCCCGCTCCTATTGTGATATGGGTCGCGTTTTGTATCGGTGTGATGCTTTCTATTGCAGGCAGACAGTTGCAGAATGTATTATTGTCTGTCAATATAAATAATTTGTCGTACTTGTGAGATGATATAACTTTTTCCAGGTCATATCTTAGGTCGCTGCATATTATTATATTCTGTTTGCTCATAATTGATTTATTTTGGTGACAAATGTAGAAAAAAAGTTAGAAAAATACTTGTTGGAGCTTACAAATAATTAATTTTGTAATCTCTATTTTAAACTTAATGATACATATATTATGAAAGGTGTTTTTCCTGTTTTTTTTCGCATATTAGGTTATGCCATGTTGTTATTGTCTGTTTTTGTTCCGATGCTCATGTATATGTTTGGCATGATACGGTCTGACGAAAGTTTTATTATTGTGAAATTGGGTGCTAAAGCTGTAATATGGATTTCTTTATTCTTTATATTTCTTGCAAAGACTAATGATGAGGATAGTGTTACATCATCACTTCGCGTCAAGACAATGAAGTTTTCATTGATAGTTTTGGGGATATATTATTTGATAATGCTTTCAATATCTGCTATAGAACTGGATTATAGTCGTGCAGATAATTCGATAGGTATATTTTATATGGTAATGAATGTTATCGGTTTTGAATTTCTGCAACAAAAGCGTAAAATAGAGACCAGATTTAAACGAAAAGACTAAAAAAAGTTATTCGTTTAAACCTTTTGCTTACAGAATTATCAAATGCGTATTGAAGATGAATTATTAAAATATGGAATGATAGTTTTGGAACTATGAAAATTAGGGTTTTGTGTTTTTTGTTAGGGGTTTGGGCTCCTTTGCTAATCTTCTCCCAAGGGAGAACTTCTAAAGGGACCATATCGGGTTCGGTTGTTGATGCTGACGACAAAATGCCTGTTATGCAGGCTACAGTACAGGTGTTGTCGCCTAAAGACAGTACTATGATAACCGGTAATATAACTGATATGGACGGAAAGTTTACACTTAGTACAAAGTTCGGCAAATATCTTCTGAAGGTTTCTTTTGTTGGGTATAAGACCGTTTATAAGAACGTTGAAATATCAAGACAAAAGCCTAAATCCAGTGTGGGGAGTATTGAACTGGCTTCTGATGCAATTATGCTTGAGGGTGCTGTTATAGTGGCTCAGGCTCCGGAAGTAACAGCGGTAGCTGATACTTTGGTGTATAATTCTTCTGCGTATAGAGTGCCGGAAGGTTCTGCACTTGAGGAACTTGTAAAGAAACTTCCTGGTGCGGAAATAGATGATGACGGAAAAATTACAATCAACGGAAAGGAAATCAGTAAAATAATGATAGACGGCAAGGAATTCTTTGCCGATGATCCTAATATTGCTCTTAAGAATCTTCCTGTAAATATAATAGACAAGCTACGTACGTACGATAAGCAATCTGATATGGCAAAAGCCACAGGAATACAAGATGGGGAAGAAGAAACAGTGCTTGATCTTAGTGTAAAGCCTGGTATGAACAAAGGGTGGTTTGGCAATGCGGATGTAGCGGCTGGTACGCATGACAGATATAGCGCGAAAGTTTTATTGAACCGTTTTTACGATGGAAACCAGTTTACAGTCATAGGCTCTTCGAATAATGTTAATGACAATGGATTCCCCGGTGGGGGAGGTGGCGGTGGATGGAGACGCCAAAACGGCTTGAATACTATCCACATGGCAGGCTTTAACTTTGCTACGGAAACAGAAAAATGGCATAATAATGGTAGTGTGAACTTTAATATTAAGGATTCCGATATAAGGAGTAAAAGTGCTTCCGAAACATTTGTATCAAGTACTTCAAGTTCTTTTACAAATGCAATGAATCTTCAAAACAACAGAAATTTGAACTTGACAGCCGATTTCAGAATTGAATGGAACCCGGATACAATGACTATGGTGCTTTTCCGTCCGAGATTCCAATATGGAGATACCGACAATGAAACGAAGTCGAACACATATACATTCAATCAGGACCCTGTTTTTTCAACAGATGAACTTATAGAAGCGGATGAACAGGACAGACTGACAGAACTTGTGCCGGAAGAGAATATCATAAACTCAATAATAAGGAATAGTCTTTCACGATCCAATTCTATTACGCACGGGGCATCTTTGATGTATAACAGACGTTTAGGAAAAGCCGGAAGGAATATCACTTTGCGTGGCTATTACAATTTTACGGACAGTAAATCAGAACAGTTCTCTACTTCCGAAACTAATTATTTTCAGAAGACTCCGGAAGAACAGTTGGAGATATTGAACCGTTACATAACAACTCCTACTAAAAGTTATAACTATAGCGCACGTGTTTCATACAGTGAGCCTATACGTAAGAATATGTTTTTGCAGTTCAGCTATAATTTCCAGTACAAGAGGAATACATCGGAGAATTCTACGTATGACATGCCGGAGGGATGGACCGTTCCGCAGGGATTGGCGGGTGATATTAACGGTACATACAATAATGATTTGAGTAAGAGAGCCGTATATGATTATTATAACCACCAGGTTGACGTATCATATAAATGGATTACTGAAAAGTCACAGCTTAATTTAGGACTGTCATTTCAACCGCAAAATACGGAACTTGATTATAAAAAAGGAGAATTGGATACTGTCAGCATACGTAAAGTCTTTAATTTTACACCGACTTTGGATTATAGGTATAAATTTTCAAAAACCAGTCAGCTTAGAATTGATTATCGGGGACGAAGTTCACAACCAAGTATGACAGATTTGCTGCCTATAGAGGATAATACTGATCCGCTTAACATCAGACAGGGCAATCCAAATTTGAAACCGTCTTTTACTAATACGTTACGTATAAACTATAATACGTTTAATGTGGATACTCAAAGAGGATGTATGACTTATTTTACATATAGTAATACCCTTAACAGTATTAGTAACCGACGTACTTATAATGAAAATACCGGTGGATATGTTACCAGACCGGAAAATATAAACGGCAACTGGAATATATTTGGAATGCTTGGTGGTAATATTGCTCTTAAGAATAAGAAATATACCATCAACACATTTACTACCACGAGATATAGTAATATGGTGAGCTACATAAGCAGCAAGGAAGTTACAACAAACTCTGATAAGAATATTACTAAACAACTGAATCTTGGTGAGAGGCTTAGAGGTACATATAGAACGGACTGGTGGGAAGTTTCATTGAATGGTTCCATTAATTATATGCATTCCAGAAACAGCTATCAGTCTTCAAGTAATATGGATACATATCAATTCTCCTATGGTGCCAGTACAAATGTAAATTTACCATGGAACATGTCTATATCTACTGATTTGTCGCAGAATTCACGACGTGGTTATACGGATGAATCAATGAATCGTGATGAATTGTTATGGAATGCCCAGATATCTCAAAATTTCCTGAAAGGTAATGCGGCTACAGTAAGTTTACAGTTTTATGACATATTGAGAAATCAGAGTAACATCAGCCGTGTTATTTCGGCTGCTATGCGCTCTGATACAGAATATAATGCCATTTATAGTTATTGTATGATACATTTTATATATCGTCTGAATCTGTTCGGAGGAAAACAGGGTGGACGTCCTATGGGAGGTCCCGGATTCGGTCCTCCGGGACATGGTCATGGACCGGGTTTCGGACATAGACGATAACTTGATATTAATGTGAAACTGCATAAATCCAATAAGATTTATGCAGTTTTTTTGTATTATGGTTAGTATTCTTAAGAAAAACTTATATTTTTGTTATTGACCTTATTTGGATAATGTTATGAGCGATTTCTTCTTTGCGGCTTTTTATATTACATATATGTTGGTAGTATTATCAACAGTAGTGTTTGTTGTACTTGACAATAGGGATCCTGTAAAGGCTATGGCATGGATACTGGTCTTGTTTTTTCTTCCGGTAATAGGTCTTGTATTATATTTTTTTCTTGGGAGAAGTAACAGAAAAGAAAAGTTGATAAGTAAAAAAGGATATTCCAGACTTATAAAAAGGCCAAAGGCTGCATATCAGATGCAGGAGTCATTGAATGTAGGTGAAGACAAATCAAGAATAATGTCTTTTTTTAAAAATGTAAATAACGCATTGCCTTTCGATGGAAATAAAGTATGTGTTTTTACCGAGGGCAGCTCTATGTTTTTATCATTGCTGCGTGACATATATAATGCCAAACATCATATACACGTTGAGTTTTATATTCTGAAAGACGATGCCGTTGGACGTATGCTAAGGGATGCTTTGATTTACAAGTCCAGAGAAGGAGTGAAAATACGTGTTCTATATGATGATGTAGGTTGCTGGAAGGTTGATAATGACTTTTATGATTTAATGATGTGCGAAGGAATAGAAGTTCAGGGCTTTCTAAAGGTCAGATTCCCGGTTTTTACATCTAAGGTCAACTATCGTAACCATAGAAAAATAGTTGTCATTGATGGCAAAATAGGATATATTGGAGGAATGAATATAGCAGAAAGATATTTATGCGGATTGCCATGGGGAATATGGAGAGATACGCACGTACGAATATCAGGCAGAGCTGTATATGGTCTTCAAACCGCTTTCTTGACAGATTGGTTTACAGTTGAACGCTCTTTGATTACATCATCTGATTATTTCCCGAAAATTAACAATGAATCCATATCTGCTTCTTGTGTGGACGGTCATTGCATCAAAGGAGAATCTATTGTACAGATTGTAACATCAGATCCGGTCAGTGAATGGAGAGATATTATGCAAGGATATGTGATGTCAATTAGCAGTGCTAAGAATTATATATATATACAGACACCGTATCTTCTTCCGACAGAACCTGTCCTTAAGGCTTTGCAGTCGGCTGCTTTGTCAGGAGTTGATGTAAGGATAATGATACCTAAAAAGGGAGACTCACGTCTTATACACATTGGTACTATGTCATACATTGATGATATGCTTAAAGCAGGGGTTAAGGTTTATTTATATAAGAAGGGGTTTATACATTCCAAGCTGATGGTTTGTGATGATAATCTTTCCACAGTTGGTTCTACAAATATGGATTTCAGGAGTTTTGAGCATAATTTTGAAGCCAATGCTTTCTTTTATGATAAAGAAACGGCATTGGCTCTAAAAAATATCTTCTATGACGATATTAAGTCGTGTATGCTTCTGACGCATAAAATCTGGAATTCACGGTCCGCAAAGAATAAGGTACTGGAATCAGTAGTAAGGTTGTTCTCTCCTCTGTTGTAGAAAACTACTTTTCCTGATTCTCTTTTTGACCGAAAAATGAGAAGTTTACACTTCCATAGTATCTGTGTTCCAAAAAATTAGGGTGAGACTCGAAAGACAAATCTTTACCATGCTCTAAAACAAACAGACCATTGTCTTTCAACATATTATGTTTGAATATCAGATCCGGAATCTCCGATAGCCTTTCCAAGGCGTATGGAGGGTCTGCAAAAATAAAATCAAATTTCTCCTGACATCTTTCAATATATTTGAAAACATCAGCCCGATGAGCGAAACATTTGTCTGTTTTGACTTCTTTCATTACTTTGTTTATGAATGAAAGATGTTGAGGGTCTTTTTCAACAGATATAACTTTGTCGCAACCTCTTGAAACGAGCTCTATACTTATACTTCCGGTTCCTGCAAAAAGATCTAATGCAGTGACTCCGTCTTCAAAATCAATATAGTTGTTAAGTACGTTGAATAGGTTCTCTTTCGCAAAGTCTGTGGTAGGACGTGCCTTGAATGTATGCGGAACGTCAAATCTTCTTCTTTTATATATACCTGCTATTACTCGCATAGAATTAATGATTGAACGTCAAACGGAATTTGACCGGGGTTGGTTTCTGTAGATCTGTTGAACTCACTCTGAAGACTGGTGTTTAAAACATATTTAATATATTTCTGCAACTCGGGAATAATGACTTTACATGTTTCCTCTGTTCCGGAAATATGCAGTTCGTCTTTTTCCTGATCAAATCCAATCTGTTGCCAAATATTGAGTATAAAATAAATTATGTCATTATAAGATTGGGCATGAAAAGTATTTGCCAATAGAAGTTTTCCTCTGTCCGATGCTATTACATCAATATATCCGTTATTTATATTGATGAATAGTCTTTTACGGTCATTAAGTTTACTGTTTGCGGTAATATGTTCTATTTGCGGACTTATTGATGAGAAAAATCTTACATCATGGAAATATTCTGACAGGTAAACATGAGTGAGTTTGTCTAAAGAAAATATGACAACCGAATTACTGTTGCTTAATATATTACATAATATAGTCTCGTTCTTTTTCTCAGTGAGATTCTGATAAAATGTACATTCCATGGATTCATCATCAAACATGTCTAACGGAACTATAGTATATCTTTGGGAATGGATGATTATGTTTGTCTTTTTGAATGTCTTTTTTATTTCATCCGTTGCAGATAGAAAAGCCTTTACATTGGCTGCCATTGAACGCTGTGTGTTTACCGGGAATGTACGGTTGTAAAAAAAATTTCTATTTACAGGGTTATAGATAGAAAAAGAAAATCCATCCGTACTAAGACGGATGGATAATGTATATTGTTCTGATTTATGTAAATCTAATTTATCTGTCATGTATAAATGATTATTCCCAGTTTCCTGCGTTGTTGTTTGGTTGTTCGATATCGCCTACTCTCAAACCACAGTATTTACCAAGTTTAGACTGCATGTCCTTCAAGTTTGCCAATTCCTGATTGTTTATGCCTTTCAAATAAACATCGTATGCAACTTGTGCCTGGAACAAGTTAAGAGGAGCTCCTGATTTCATAGTGTCTTTACGTACAGCCATTTCGAATTTAGCACCGTTACCGTAAGGAACATAGCAAAGAGAATCAGGATTAAATCCTTTTGTAAAGATTGTATCAAGAACAGCTACCCACATTGTATCACGGCGGAAATCCTGCAATCCTTCTTTTTCTACTTCTTTATAGTTACCAGTCTTTTTAGCCTTGTTGATTATGGCCATAGCTTTCTTTTCAGTCATTCCTGCTTCAAGCTGAGCGTCTGTCAAAGCACCAACTTTAAGGATGAATGGAAGTTTCGCTGTTTTTACGAAATCAATTAAAGTGTCAAAGTCTGCAGTATATGCACCCTGATGCATACCACGATATTCTTGCTGTGCCTTACGGATATCGATGAGGCGTGCGATAATTGCTTTCTCTCTGATGTCTCTTTCTTTGTCAAAGTTAATTGGACCCATTACACTGCCATAGCAGACGTAAATCAAACCTACAACGCAGGCTGCTAAAACAAGATTAATAACTGTTTTCATGATAATATTATTTTTTTAGTTTATATTCGTAGCGCAAAAATAAAATAAATAACTTGAACAACGTAAACATTACTCAATCTTTTTATCTACTTTTATGTTAAATAAAGATTTAACGCAACAAATTAAGCGAAATTTTTGTTATCAACCAACAGATGAGCAAGAAAAAGCTATAGAATGTATAGCAGATTTCTTGTTTAGGCCCGAAAAAGACACATTATTATTACTGAAAGGTTATGCAGGAACTGGTAAGACCACATTGATTGGTGCCGTGGTCAGAACCTTGTCCGAGTTGAGGACGGGTTATGTGTTGATGGCTTCTACCGGGAGGGCCGCGAAAGTTTTTTCCCACTATTCCGGATTCCCCGCTTATACGATTCATAAGAAAATATACCGTCAGAAATCTTTTTCGAATGAGCTTGATAATTTTTCATTGAATGATAATTTGCACAAAAATACGTTGTTTATTGTTGATGAGGCTTCCATGATTTCAAACGACGGGTTTTCAGGTATGTCTTTTGGAAGCGGAAGGCTTCTTGACGATTTGATTGAGTTTGTTTATTCCGGCGAGGGATGCCGACTTCTTATTATTGGTGATGATGCCCAGTTACCGCCGGTTGGTGAAGATGAAAGCCCGGCTCTCACATCTGATGTGTTGAGCGGATATGGTCTTGATGTTACCGAATGTATGCTTAAAGAAGTTGTAAGGTATTCCGGACGTGATGGTATTCTTGCTAATGCTACAATGTTGCGTGAATGTATGTCAAGTGATAACATTTACGAGTTACCAAAATTCAAGTTTGATTGTTTCGATGATATAAGTGTTGTTCATGGAGGTGATTTGATTGAAGCCATAAATTCATCATATAATGAGGTTGGCATGGATGAAACCATGATTATCTGTCGTTCTAATAAAAGGGCTAATCTGTATAATAAAGGGATAAGGAATACAATACTGTACAGGGAAGACGAGCTTAATTCCGGTGATATACTTATGATTGCAAAAAATAATTATCATTGGACGTCAGAATGCAAGGAAATGGATTTTATAGCCAATGGTGATATAGCCGTTGTCAGGAGGGTACGTCGTACGCAGGAAATGTATGGTTTCAGGTTTGCCGATGTCATTCTGTCTTTTCCTGATCATGACGGTGTGGAGTTGGAAATTAAAATTTTACTTGACACTCTTCATTCTGACTATCCGTCTTTGTCGAAAGAAGATGGAGACAGACTGTTTGCTGCAGTGATGGAGGATTATTCGGATATAACTAATAAACGTGACAGAATGAAGAAGTTGAAAGAAGACAGTTTCTATAATGCTCTTCAAGTGAAATATGCGTATGCCGTTACATGCCACAAAGCTCAGGGCGGGCAGTGGAAAAGGGTGTTCATAGACCAGGGATACGTCACGGATGATACATTCACGCCCGATTACTACAGATGGTTATATACAGCCGTGACGAGAGCATCGGAGAAACTGTATATGGTCAATTGGCCCGAAAATCAGATTTTATAAAACGGAATGTGAGGTAAGCCTGTACATTGCCTCTTACAAAAAGATAAATAATGAAAGCCAGCCATAGAGAGTGGTTCCCAATGTAATTGTTCATCAAATAATATATACCGAAAAATGTGACGGAAGCGATGAATATAGATTGCAACATGATTTTTGTGGCTGTGGCCCCGATACATATACCGTCAAGTATAAAAGCCATGAATCCTGCAAACGGAATAGCTAAAACCCAGTAGAAATATGCGGACGAGTTTGTTATTACTTCACTTTCGTTGGTCAGCAGGCTGAGGAAATCTTTACCTCCTATACTGTATAGCAACGTGAACAGTGCTGCTACTCCTGTCCCCCACAAAAGAAGAGCTTTGATTGTATGACGAATCATAAATGTGTTTCTTTCTCCAATATATTTGCCTACTATAGCTTCTCCGGCGTATGCGAATCCGTCCATTATGTATGAAAAGATTGTAAACATTTGCATAAGCAATGTGTTGACGGCAAGTGTCGTGTCGCCATATCCGGCTCCCGAAGATGTGAAAAATACAGTGACGGCAACAATGCAGAGCGTACGGAAAAATATATCTCTGTTTATCTTGAAGAATACGTTCATGGCATTGCGGTTGAAAGTATTCTTATTATATAGTTTCCGTAAATGATTTCTTAAATATTTCCAGCTTAGTAGCACGGCCATAAAGAAACCCGCATATTGCGCAATGAGAGTACCGTATGCTACACCTTCTATTTTCATATCCATTTTAAATACAAACAAGAGGCTTGCAAGAATATTTATAATATTCTGTGATATGGCTATGAACATAGGAAAACGGGAATTCTGCAAACCAATGAACCAACCGGTGAAACTGTATAGCCCGAGCATTGCCGGTGCTCCCCAAATACAGATATGAAAATATGTTGTGGCATATTGCTTTACCTCGTCACTTGTGTCAATAAAGTGGAAAGCTGTTTCTCTTATCGGGTATTGTAGGACGATAAGTGTTGTGGCCAATGACATGCTAACTGCCAACGAGCGTAACAGTATTCTGCGACATTCCGTTTCATCCCGGCTACCGTATGATTGTGAGGTCATACCTCCTGTACCCATTCTCAGAAATCCGAATATCCAGTATATCATATTAAATAACATACCTCCAACCGCTATTGCACCTATGTAAGATACATTCCCTAAATGTCCGGCTATTGTAACATCGACAAGTCCTAATAAGGGCACTGTAATATTTGATATGATAGCCGGTAAGGCTATATTTAGTATTTCTTTGTTTGTCGTGGTCATGTGTGTTGTTATATTATATAGGAAACTTCTTTAAAAAGATATTTTCTTATGTTTCCTTCCGTGTCTTGCAGTACCAGACGTCCGTCTTCTTCTATTTCAATAATTTTCGCATCAAAAGTTCCCTTTTCGTCTTTATATCGGTGAAACCCATGTTTCCTGTATATTGCATCGGAGTATTTTTTTCTGATTTCCTCATTTTTGCCATTTACCAGCATATTATAATACTTTTCTATAGTATGAAGCGTTTTATGAAGAATGATTTCCACATCATATTTCTCACCGGTTATCTGTGATAATGAAACCGGATTCGGAGCGTCGCTTTTGAAATCTTCCTGATTAAGGTTTATCCCGCTTCCGGAAATGGAACGTTCTATATATATTCCTTTCAGATCATTCTCTATAAGAGTGCCACATATTTTTTTATCCTTCCAGTATATGTCGTTCGGCCATTTTATGCTTATCCCGTCTGTGTATTCCGAAAGAGTTTCAAATAGTCCGAGCGCAGTTATTTGCAGCAATATGAAATGATGTTTCGCCATCAGTCTTTCAGGAAAAATCACGATACTGAACAATAGGTTTTTCCCCTCCTCTGATTCCCATTTGTTGCCACGCTGCCCCCTTCCGGCAGTTTGGAAAGATGTGTAAACCGATGAGAGGTTAGCTGTCTCTCCTTTGTCGCATATTTCAGCCAGGCTGGTGTTCGTAGATGTTGTCTGACTGACGTATATAGGTTCAGGATAACTCATTGTATAGTTCTTTTTGTTTTCTTGTGAATTTTTTTATTACTTCATTATATGAATGGTCAATCAGTTCCTTTATCAGGTTGTCGCTGACATCGCTTTCCAGATAAACCTGATTCCAGTGTTTTTTGTTGAAATGGAAAGCTCCTTCTATGCCGTTGTATCTGTCTCTTAATTCAATGGCATATTCCGGTTCGCATTTCAGAAATATCCTGTCAGGGTTTTCCAGATTTATCAGGGCGAACATTCTGTCCACAACCTTGAACACAAGATTGTATTCATCAAAAGGGAAGCACTCTGTTACAGCCTTCTTCCTTATGCAATATTCCCTACAACTTTCTATATCCATTTTTTAGATGTTTTTACCAGACGGGAGAAATGAAAGCGTCTTCTATATGCTTTATCTTAAATGTACCTTCCTGTCCCGTTATTGATATTATGTCAAATCTGACGAACATGTCTATCTTGTTCTTTTTTATGTATGCGTCGGCCGCATTTATAATCCTTCTTATCTTCTTGTCTGTTATAGTCTCCTCAGGTTCTCCGTACATGTTTGTGCTTCTGGTCCTTATTTCTACTATTACCAGATAATTGTCTTTTCTGGCAATGATGTCCAGTTCCAGTTTTCTCCATCGCCAGTTCCTTTCCAGAATTTCGTATCCTTTCTTCTGCAGGAAATTACATGCCATGTCCTCTCCGTCTTTTCCTAACGTGTTATGTTGTGCCATTTTGACATTTTTTGCAAAAATACTTAATTTATTTCTTCTTAATTAATCGGAAGTAGATTATTTTTGCATTCGGAATGGTATCAAAAGGCAAGACAAGAAATAAAGTTCCTTCATCGGCCCCACCTCGTAAGCAACGTATGGTGTGCCTGATGAGCGACGAAGAAATCCGTATTGTAGAGCGTTATCTTCAGAAGTATAAGATTACGAACAAGGCGCGATGGCTTCGTGAGACCGTTTTATCGCATATACATCAGCAGTTGGATGATGACTATCCGACTCTTTTCAACGAACACGAAATGCGAAGATAATTCATGGCAGATGATACATATTATATGAAACAAGCCCTTGTTGAGGCGGAACAAGCGGGAAATAGGGGAGAAGTTCCTGTCGGTGCGGTAGTAGTCTGCCGTGACAGGATTATAGCACGTGCCCATAACCTTACAGAAACTCTTAATGATGTGACAGCCCATGCCGAGATGCAGGCTATAACAGCAGCCGAGAATGCTCTTGGCGCAAAATATCTTAATGACTGTACATTGTATGTTACTGTCGAGCCTTGTGTCATGTGTGCCGGTGCCATAGCGTGGTCTCAATTGGGTAAGTTGGTTTATGGAGCTTCGGACGAGAAAAGGGGATTTATGAAATATGCTCCGGATGCGCTTCATCGCAAAACAGTGGTCTTGGCCGGAGTGATGGCAGAGGAGTGCGGGCAGTTGATGACAGAATTCTTCAGAAAACGCCGTTGAGACGTTTTTTTAAAACGCCCTGTCGTTTTGATTGAAACGCCTTGTCGTTTCATCTTAAACGCTTTGTCGTTTTTTTTAACAAATTAAGTTTGTGTTTTTTTTATTGATTTTGACTTACATGAATTCAGGTTTTGGTCATATTTAATTGTCTTTATTCTGTAAATATTGTGTGTTATCTGTTTTTTTCTCTATTTTTGCATAAAAATTTAATCATTAATTATTTAAATCTTCATTATTTATGTTTAACAAACATCCTAAAGGATTAATACCTGCTGCTCTTTCGAATATGGGTGAGCGTTTTGGCTACTATATAATGAATGCCGTGTTGGTGTTGTTCCTTTGTTCAAAATTTGGTATAAGTGAGGAGGAAAGTACACTTATTTATTCTTTCTTTTATGCCGGTATCTATCTTTTAAGTCTTGTGGGCGGTTATATCGCTGACAAAAAGCAAAATTACAAAGGTACAATCATGGCAGGTTTGGTCGTAATGGCCATCGGATATATTGCGTTGTCAATTCCGATAACAGCAAATTCCGGAAATACATCATGGTTGCTTACACTTACTTGTATAGCCTTGTTCTTTATCGCTTTTGGTAATGGCTTGTTCAAGGGTAATCTTCAGGCTATTGTAGGTCAGATGTATGACGATCTTGAAGCTGAGGCTGCAGCAAAAGGTGAAAAGGAGTTGGCAATGGTTAAAGGGAAAAGAGACTCCGGTTTCCAGATTTTCTATGTGTTTATAAATATAGGTGGACTTGTGGCTCCGTTTGTCGCTCCTTTGTTGAGAAGTTGGTGGCTTAGCGCACATAACATGGTATATAATGCAAGTCTTCCGGCACTTTGCCATGAATATATAAATGCGGCAAAAGATATGTCTGCCGAGGCTATGGGTAACTTGAATCAGCTGATGGCTGAATGTGTTGGTGAGACACCAAACATGGTAGCGGCATGTGAAAGCTATTTGAAGGTTTTCAATGAAGGTATCCATTATTCATTCCTTGCCTCTGTTGCGGCTATGCTTATCTCTTTGGTAATCTTCTTTGCGACTAAGCGTAAGTATCCTAATCCGGGAAAGAAAGAAGCGGCTGCAACTGTTACTTATTCTGCCGAAGAGAAAGCTGCTATGGCTAAGGAAATCAAACAGCGTCTTTACGCTTTGTTTGCAGTACTTGGTGTTGTGATATTCTTCTGGTTCTCGTTCCATCAGAACGGAACTTCGCTGTCGCTTTTTGCAAGAGACTTTGTAGATACTTCTACCATCGCTCCAGAAATATGGCAGGCTGTCAATCCTTTCTTTGTGATAACGCTTACACCTATCATAATGATGATTTTCGGTTCGCTTTCCAGAAGAGGTAAAGAAATATCCACTCCCCGTAAGATTGCTATAGGTATGCTGATTGCAGGATTGGCATATTTATTCCTTTCCGCATTCTCACTCATAATGGGGTATCCTTCTGCTGCAGAATATAGGGCACTTCCTATAGACCAGCAGGTAAAGGCAGGCGCATGGGTGTTAATAGTGCTTTATTTCCTGCTTACAGTGGCAGAGTTGTTCATTTCTCCTCTTGGACTTTCATTCGTGTCAAAGGTTGCTCCAAAACATTTGTTGGGACTTTGTCAGGGATTATGGTTAGGTGCTACTGCCGTAGGTAATTTATTGTTGTGGATAGGCCCTCTTATGTACAATGCAATTCCAATAGGATATTGTTGGGCTATATTTATGATAGTATGCCTTATCTCAATGAGCGTGATGCTGTTTATGGTGAAATGGCTTGAAAAAGTAGCTAAATAACAGAATTTAAAATAAAATAGACTAAATAAGAGGATATATCTTTTCGTGGTATATCCTCTTTTTTCTTAAATTTGCAAAGACTGTTTTATTCTTGATTAATATATTAAAAATGAGCGAAGATACATTTGACAAAGAGAACGATTTACGAGAAAATGAGAATCATTCTGACTATAAACCCGCAGGCACATCCAATGATGCTGTAAGACATCAGTTGAGCGGTATGTATCAGAATTGGTTTCTTGACTATGCATCATACGTGATACTTGAAAGGGCTGTGCCGCATATCAATGACGGACTTAAACCTGTGCAAAGACGAATTTTGCACTCTATGAAACGTCTTGACGATGGCAGATACAACAAGGTAGCCAATATTGTGGGACATACCATGCAGTTTCATCCTCATGGTGACGCTTCAATTGGTGACGCGCTGGTACAGTTGGGGCAGAAGGAATTGCTCATAGACTGTCAGGGTAACTGGGGAAATATCCTCACCGGTGATAGTGCTGCTGCTCCGCGTTATATAGAAGCCCGTTTGTCAAAATTCGCTCTTGATGTTGTTTTCAATCCTAAAACAACAGAATGGCAGTCATCATACGACGGTCGCAACAGAGAACCTGTCACTTTGCCTGTAAAATTCCCTTTGCTGTTGGTACAGGGCGTGGAAGGTATTGCTGTGGGATTGTCCTCAAAGATTCTTCCACATAATTTCAATGAATTGTGCGATGCCGCTATTGCTTATCTTAAAGGTGAATCTTTTCAGCTTTATCCGGATTTCCAGACTGGGGGCTCTATAGATGTATCTAAATATAACGATGGTGAGCGAGGTGGGGTAGTGCGCGTAAGGGCAAAAATATCCAAACTTGATAACAAGACGCTGTGCATCAGTGAAATACCATACGGGAAAACGACTTCGTCGCTTATTGATTCTATATTGAAGGCTGTTGAAAAAGGAAAAATCAAGGTAAAAAAAGTAGAAGACAATACAGCCGATAAGGTTGAAATACTTGTGCATCTTGCTCCGGGAGTATCTTCAGACAAGACATTGGATGCACTTTACGCGTTTACTGATTGTGAGGTGAATATCTCACCAAATTGTTGTGTGATAGATAATAAGAAACCTCATTTCCTCTCTGTCAGTGATGTTCTTAGAAAATCGGCAGACAATACATTGGAGCTTTTAAGACAGGAACTGAATATTGAACGTGAGGAGAAACTTGAGGCTCTGCATTTTGCTTCGTTGGAAAAAATCTTTATAGAAGAGCGTATATACAAGGATGCGAAATTCGAACAGGCAGAGAATATGGATGCCGCTTGTGAACATATTGACGAACGCTTGACTCCTTTTTATCCTAAAATGGTACGTGAGGTTACTAAAGAGGATATATTGAAGTTGATGGAAATAAAAATGGCACGTATCCTGAAGTTCAATAAGGATAAGGCTGATGAGTTAATAGCGCGTCTGAAAAGTGAAATAGAGGAAATAGACAATCATCTTGCTCACATCACCGATTATACAATAAACTGGTACGAGGGTTTGAAAGCCAAGTATGGCAAGAATTTCGAACGAAAGACAGAAATCAGAAATTTCGATGTCATTGTGGCTACCAAGGTGGCTGAGGCAAATGAGAAACTCTACATAAATAGAGAAGAAGGCTTTATCGGAACAGGATTGAAGAAAGACGAATATGTATGTAATTGCTCTGATATAGACGATGTTATAATATTCTACAAAGACGGTAAATATAAGATTGTAAAAATCAGCGATAAACTTTTTGTAGGCAAGAACATATTATATGTAAATGTCTTCAAGAAAAACGATAAGCGTACTATATATAATGTGATATATCGTGACGGAAAGGACGGTGCGTATTTTATAAAACGTTTTAATGTCACTTCGATGATACGTGATCGTGAGTATGATATTACGCAGGGTAATCCGGGCTCTAAGATAATGTATTTCACGGCTAATCCAAACGGTGAGGCTGAAGTCGTTAAAGTAACTCTCAGACCTAACCCGAGAATCAAGAAACTGATTCTGGAACGCGATTTCAGCGAAATATCCATTAAGGGAAGACAGTCTATGGGTAACCTGCTTACACGTCTTGAAGTACATAAGATAAGTTTGAAACACAAGGGAGGCTCCACTTTGGGAGGTAGGAAAGTATGGTTTGACCATGATGTACTTCGTCTGAACTATGACGGGCGTGGTGAATATCTCGGAGAATTCCAAAGTGAAGACAGCATATTGGTAATAATGAAGAATGGTGAGTTCTATACTACGGATTTTGACCTGAACAATCATTATGATTCGGATATAATGGTTCTTGAAAAATACAATCCGGAGAAGGTATGGACTGCCGTACTTTATGATGCCGACCAACAAAACTATCCGTACCTTAAGAGATTCTGTTTCGAACAAAGTTCAAAACGTCAGAACTTTTTGGGCGAAAACAAACAAAATGAATTATTGTTGCTTACGTCGGTGACATATCCTCGTATTAATGTTCTGTTTGGCGGACATGACAGTTTCAGGGAACCTATGATTATAGATGCATACGACTTTGTCGGAGTAAAGAGCTTTAAGGCCAAAGGAAAACGACTGACAACATTTACATTGGACAGGATAGAAGAACTGGAACCTATAATAAAAGAAGAACCGGAAGTTCAGTCAGAGGGTGATGATGTAAATGCGAATGATGGAGAACTGTCAAATGAAGATGATGGTCAGATGAAACTGTTCTGAAGTTATGGGTAGAAAGTATATAAGTATATTGCTCCTGTTAATACTATTGACTTCCTGTGTCGGTATATTGGCCCAGGATACCTTGTCACATCGGAAGTATATGGTACGTTCCGTAATGATCGGGGTCGGAAAATCAAATGTATATGATACATATCTTTCTCCTTTGGAGTATCGTGGTCCCGAGCTAAGATTTATGCACGAGAATATGCGTATGACAAAACTTATGGGAGGAAATGTCTCAGCTCAACGGATAATACAGGTCAATTGCTCATCTACAGAGAATATTTCGAAATCATCCAAGTCATATTCGGGAATGTTTAACTGGACCTATGCCTTACATTACCAGTATAAAATAGATGATAATCTGAAGATATTGTTTGGACCTATGTTTGATCTGAACGGCGGTTTTATTTACAATACACGAAACTCAAACAATCCGGCTCAAGCCAAGGTGTATGGCAGTATTGACGCTTCTGCCATGGCGATATATAAATTCAGGATTGTCAGGTATCCCATGGTGTTAAGGTATCAGGCTAATCTGCCTTTTATGGGGATTATGTTTTCGCCGGAATATGGTCAGTCATATTATGAAATCTTTTCATTGAATCATGGTGGCAGAAATGTATTGTTTACCTCGTTCCATAATGCTCCATCGTTGAGACAAATGCTGACTTTGGACTTTCCTATAGGTAAGACTGTAATGCGTGTCGGGTATTTGTGCGACATACAGCAATCAAAGGTTAACAACCTTAAGGGACATCTATATTCACATAATTTTATGATAGGGTTTGTTCGGAATTTCTGTATGCTGAGAGGGAAAAATAAAATAAGTCTTCCTTCGAAGATTACTCCGTTTTGATTAAATGATTTTTTGTATGAACCGCAGAAATTTATTTTTAATACCGTTTGGCATTTTAGTGTCTGTAATCTTTTCGTCGTGTATCAGAGAAGATGTTTCAGGCAATACACCGCAGGCAAATTTTGAGTCTTTGTGGAGGATTATTGACGAACAGTACTGTTTCCTTGATTATAAAAATAATGTATATGGTTTGGATTGGGATGAGGTCTATTCAAGATATTCCAAACGAATAACGTCTGATATGTCCAATTATAATCTTTTTGAGGTATTGTCGGAAATGGTGAACGAGTTGCGTGATGGTCATGTGAATTTGAGTAGCGGATATGGAACCTCACAATATAGAGAATGGTTTGACTCTTATCCGCGTAATTTCAGTGACAGTATTCAAAGTAATTATTTGGGAAAGGATTATGTAAACTCTTCAGGATTGACATATCAGATTCTGGAGAATAATATAGGCTATATATATTGCTCAAGTTTTTCAAATGGAATAGGTGACGGTAATCTTGACTATATGCTGAAAGAAATGGAGCTGTGTGATGGGGTGATAATTGATGTAAGGAATAATGGTGGAGGCAATCTTACTACAGCACAGAAATTGGCTGCGAGATTTACTGACGAAAAAATACTTGTAGGATATATGTCGCATAAAACGGGACCCGGTCATAATGATTTCTCAAATCCTGAACCGGTGTATATTGAACCTTCGAACGGTGTACGTTGGCAAAGAAAAGCTGTGGTACTGACCAACAGACGTTCTTACAGTTCTACGAATGATTTTGTAAACTGTATGAAGAATATGCCTCTTGTGACAATAATTGGGGATAAAACCGGTGGCGGCTCCGGATTGCCATTTTCGTCAGAAATACCGAATGGATGGTCTATAAGGTTTTCTGCCGCGCCAATGTATGATGCGGATATGAATCAGATAGAGTTTGGTATTGAACCAGACGTTCATGTCGATATGTCTGAGGATGATATTTTGCAGGGGAAAGACACAATAATTGAGACTGCTTGTGCTTTTTTGAAAAAAAATCAGTGAAATGTTTGTGGATATTAAAAAAAAACGTACCTTTGCATCGCAAATGAGAAATATATAATCTCATGCGCCTGTGGCGTAATTGGTAGCCGCGCCAGACTTAGGATCTGGTGTCGTGAGACGTGTAGGTTCGAGTCCTATCAGGCGCACGAAAAAGGAGATATAAATCTGGATTTACAGTTTTATATCTCCTTTTTCGTATATATATTGCTACTACAAAAAAGGTGTACCTTATAGATACACCTTTTTAAATTTATTTATCTGACCAAAATAACCAAATATCTTGAAACACTCCAGAAATCATTAGGGTTTGTTATTTCCAGAACGTATTGCCCTTTATCGTCTTTTTCTAATTTATATGAACCTTCAGGATGGCTTGTAAGCAGTTCTGCACGTTTTGAATATAATTTGATAACCTTATCTTTACGAATATCGATTTCAGTAAAATATTCTTTGTTGAAATCATTGTTTTTCAGGACATCGCTACCTTTTAGAATTTTCTGGTCTTTAAGCTCACTTTTTGTACCGAATACATACCATGCAGTGTTCAATGCTTTATCTTGAGCTGCTACAGTTTTACTCTTTTCTTCATTTTCTGCAGAAAGCTGATCTACATTTTTTGTCAGATCTGTAACAGCTTCGTCAAGTTCTGCTATTCTAATATTTTTTGAAGCAAGTTCTGTTTGTAATGTTTCTATCTGCTGCTGTTTTTCAGCCAATTCTGCTGTTAGGTTTTCAAGAGCACGTTTAAGTTGTGTACTTTTATAATTGCTGTTTTTAAGTTGTTTTTCCAACTCAGCTATTCTTTCACGATTGTCCTTTAACTTTTGGCTGATGAATTTAATATCATCTTTTATCTTGTCTGCTGCAGACTGGCTTTCAATGACACTACCGTTTAAATCAACTCTGTTTTCAGCTTCATTTATTTCACGAAATCCTTCTTGAATCTCATTGAAAGCACCCATAATTTCGTCCAACTCATTGTTGCGATTAGACAATTCAGACATTAATGAATCGTTTTGGGCCTGAAGTGCATCTTTCTTTTGACCTAAATTGTTACATGATGCCAATAAAGCGGCAAAGCACATTGAGATTAATACTACCTTTTTCATGATTATTACTTTTTTGAGTTATTTTTTTTGTTCTTCTTTTCCTCCAAGTACTATTACTATTTCACCTCGAGGTTCTGTCTCTGTAAAATGTTTTATAACTTCTTCCAATGTTCCGCGTACGCTTTCTTCGTGTATTTTTGAAATTTCCCGGCATACTGATACCGGTCGTTCCGAACCGAAAATCTCAGCGAATTGCATTAGTGTTTTTACCAGTCTGTATGGCGATTCGTAGAATATCATTGTGCGGCTTTCGTCAACTAAAGAATTCAGTCTGGTCATTCTGCCTTTTTTCTGTGGAAGAAATCCTTCAAAACAAAAACGTTCGTTTGGAAGTCCTGATGAGACGATGGCGGGTACAAATGCTGTAGCTCCGGGAAGACATTGCACTTCTATTCCGTTACGTACACATTCTCTTACGACTAAGAAACCCGGATCTGATATGGCGGGTGTACCGGCATCAGAGATTAGAGCTACAGTTTCACCTGCTTTTATGCGTGAAACAATGTTTTCTACAGTCTGATGTTCATTGAATTTGTGATGAGACTGCATGGAATTCTTTATATCAAAATGTTTTAATAGAATTCCGGACGTACGCGTATCCTCAGCGAGAATCAGATCCGCTTCTTTTAGAATACGTATGGCACGTAAAGTCATATCTTCCAAATTTCCTACCGGTGTAGGAACAACATATAGTTTACCCATATTATATCTTTTGATATCTAATATAGCAAAGGTAGAAAGTTTTTGTTCTTAACGGTTGTTTTGTGTTAATATTTAACAGTTGTTGTATTTTGAAAGTATATTACTTTATGTATTTCTAATTTTATGGTATGATTTTTAGTTTTTACAAACAAGAATTGTATTTTTGCATATATAGAAAACAAACAACGGATATATTATGAACGAGCAGAAGAAAATTACATTTGATAGTTTTATTCGTGGTGTTATAGGAGTAGCAATATTCATTGCGGTTCTGTATATGCTAAATAGACTTAGTGGAGTTTTACTCCCATTTTTTATAGCATGGATAATTGCTTATCTAATGTATCCTATGGTAAAATTCTACCAAAGCAGACTAAAAATTAAAAATAGAGCTTTGGCTATTTTTGCGGTTATGGTGAGTCTCATTGTTTTAGTTACAGGTGCAGTTTTCCTTATAGTACCTCCAATGATTGAAGAGTGCGTAAAACTGAAATCACTTATTGAAATATATTTTTCAGAAGGTGGAAAATTTACATCTATACCTAAGGATATAACTGATTTTTTACATGATAATGTTGATTGGACATGGATGAAGGAAAATCTTAATTCAGAGAATATTATAGAAGCCATAAAAAGTGTATTGCCTAAAATGTGGTCAATATTATCTACCTCTTATAATATTGTGCTTACTATACTTACACTGTTTATAATTGTCTTATATTTATTCTTTATATTGTTGGATTACGAAGAGATTGCAGATGGGTGGGTTGGTTTGCTGCCTGCTAAATATAGAGGAATGGTACTTGGTGTAATAAATGACATTAAGGACAGTATGAACAAATATTTCCGTGGTCAGGCTTTAGTCGCATTCTGTGTAGGTATTTTATTCAGTATAGGTTTTTTGATAATAGACTTTCCTCTTGCCATTGGCTTGGGATTGTTTATAGGTCTCCTTAATATGGTTCCTTATTTGCAAATCATAGGTTTTATTCCAACTGTCATATTAGCCTTGCTCAAGGCTGCCGATACCGGTGAGAGCTTCTGGGTTATATTAGGACTTGCATTGGTAGTATTCTGTGTGGTGCAAGCTATCCAGGATATGTATTTAGTGCCTAAGATAATGGGTAAGATTACAGGATTGAATCCTGCTATAATATTATTGTCGCTTTCAGTCTGGGGAGCGTTAATGGGGATGTTAGGCATGATTATCGCCTTACCTTGTACTACTTTGTTGCTTTCTTACTATCAAAGATTCATAAAGGATAGAGACATGATTTATATGCAGCGGAAAGATGAGGAACCTGATAATCACAAAGATTGATATTATTATTAAGGCATAAATGGTTAATCAATACCATTTATGCTTTAATGTTTTTTATTCTTTTTCTTTTATAATTCCTACTGATAATGCACCTAAAATCAGAAGAACTCCTGCTAATACCAGCATGTTTACTTCGGGTGGAACATTTCCCGGTGTGGTGAACATCTTAAGAATCCAGCCTCCTGCTACTGCTGCTACTATTTGTGGAATACATATTGTGCAGTTGAATAGTCCTAAATATGTTCCCATGTGTCCTCCTGTCAGCGCGTTTGTGAGAATTGTAAAAGGAAGAGCTAACATGGCTGCCCATGCACATCCTATTAAAAGGAATGATACAAAAAGAACATATTGATTATTTATGAATAATGTTGATATGAATCCTATTCCGCCAAGAATTAAACTTAATGAATATGCTAATTTGCGATTCTTTATAAGAGGTAATACTGTGGCCCATATAACCGAGCCTATGGCCTGAACTGCAAAAAGAATTCCAACCCAGTCGCCTGCATTCTGATATTGAATAGATTGTGTGTCAAGAACAAGGTGTTTTGTTCCGTCTTTTATTATTTCTACAGCCGGGGTATCGAATACTCCGGCGGCAACTGTACCGTTTGTATATGTCCACATGAACATGAAAGCAGCCCAACAGAAGAACTGTACCAGTCCTACTGTCCAAAAAGCCTTAGGAGCTTTTGCCAGCAGGATAAAAATATTTGATTTTTTTTCTTTGGGATCGTTGCTGATTCCATGATACTCCGCATATAATTGTGGAGGATATTCCTTTATTTTTACGGTGGTATATATAACGCAAATAATAAGTATTGCCGCGCCTATATAAAAAGAATAAATTACTGAATCCGGGATAACCCCTTTCGGGGCAATATTGCTGATTCCTAAAGCTGCGAAAATGAAAGGAAACAAGTATCCGGCAAGGCTACCCGCATTGCATAGAAAACTCTGTATTGAATAGGCCAATCCTTTTTGTTTTTCGTTTACCATGTCGCCAACCATCATTTTAAAAGGTTGCATCGCTATGTTTATTGATGTGTCAAGAAACATTAAGGAAAATAATCCGAAAATCATTGCTGCCGATACTGACATGCCGAAACTGCCAGCGTTAGGCAACAGACACATAACTAAAACAGCTATCAGCGCACCTACAAACAAATATGGTATTCTTCGTCCGAAACGGCACCATGTCTTGTCACTTAATGCTCCGATGATGGGTTGTACTATAATCCCTGCCAGTGGCGGCAATATCCAGAAATAACTCAGGCTGTGCGGATCTGCTCCCAGAGTGGAGAATATCCTGCTGATATTTGCACTTTGTAGGGCGTATGCTATCTGCACGCCAAAAAATCCGAAGCTGATGTTCCATAGCTTCCAGAAACTTAAATCAGGTATTTTTTTCATGATATATTTTGTTTTTTTGAAGATACTTTGACTTCGCTTTATATAGCTTATTTTTATAAATTCATTACATCATTCTCGAAATTATCCTTGTCACCCTTTGCCTTATTTCTTATTTTACTTCTGTAATTATAAACAGTAGCCAGAGAGTATCCAAGGAAATGTGCTATTCTGTTTGCATCGGTTACTCCCAACCTTATTAATGCGAATATTCTAAGTTCTGTATTCAGATGCTCGTCTTTTTTAGGATATATTTTACCTTCGTCCGTAAGCAGGTTGTTAAAGTCTTCTACGAAGTTTGGAAATAAGTCTAAGAATGAATGGTCGAATTCGTCATAAAACATTTTACGTTCATCGTGCAGGAATTCTTCCGAGCGTATAGCTTTGAATAATTGGTCAATTTTTGAGGCCATTGCTAATTTCTCGAGCGAACGTCTGTATTGTTCCAATTTTTCAAGGTATATAACACATCTGTCAAGGTATTTTGCTATATAAACCTCTTTAATTCTTCCTGTTTGGGCAAGACTTCTGTTAGCTTCAACTAATTTTTTATTTGCTTTATAAAGGTTGCTTCTCATTACGGCTAATTTCTTCATCCAGTAATAAAGATATAATGTTGCTATTATGAGCAGAAAAGCCAGAACGCTTATTCCTATCAGCAATTTTCTTATACTATCCTGTTTTTCTGATTCTTTTTTCTTATATGCCTTGTCAATGATAGGATAAATTTGTGTTACTTCAAGGAATCGTAGTCTTGCATTGGCGGCAACCGCATCTTCCATTGAGCATGACAAATAGTTATAAGCTCTGTTCAGATCTCCTTTGTGGTACATAAGTAATGCCAATTTTTGTAATGATGCATATTCTCTTTCAGCCATTCTTATGTCCATTATAGCTGTAGCGGCTAAATATTTTATTTGGTTAAGTGTATCTCCCATTGCCTCAAATGCGTCGGACAGTGTGTAGTTTACGTAAACCTTACGTTTCATGTCTATAGAGTCGGAAAGTAATGGCAGTAATGTCTTTATTGCACCTTGATAGTCTCCGTCATAAATCATTCTTTCTGCCGAATTTATTTTAAAATCAGCATCCTTTATACCTTGTTGTGAGATGGAATCTCTGTAAAGCTCTGTTTTCGATAGGTAATATTCGCTTGCACTGTTATCTGCTGTATAGTCGGCAAGCCATCCGTAATAAGCTCTGCGTGTCCTTAAATAGTATCCTATAAGACCTTTGTTGGTTATGCTTGATTTATTAACTTTATCAAGAACTTCTTTTGCTTCGTTATACATACCCATAACCCCGAATACTTCAGCCTTGTTTATGAGAATCTCATCTTCAAGTTCCGGAATGTTAATTAGGGATAGATACTTATGTTTCATATTAATGTAATACAAAGAAGAGTCTGCCTGATAATGCAGATATTCATAAAACAGCGCACCGCATAGATTATACTTTTCTGTTACGTCCTTAGAGTATTTAAGACTGTCTTTCAGCTTGGATAATTTTTCTTCTCTAATTTGGTGAAAATATTTTTTGTTAGAAATGACTTCGTCAAGTTCGTCAAGTAATTTTTCATTTACTTGATTTTGAATAGCCATACCCGGCAAACATATAATATAAAAAAAGATGATAAAAAAGTTTCTCATTGTCATAAATTTTAAAGTGTTTGCAAATTTATATTTTTACTGCTAACATACAAATTATAATTAAATAATCACTTATTATAAGCCTTAAAAATATTTATATTTTTCGTATTAATTAGAAGATTTAAGTTTCTGACTATAAGATAATTATATTTAATAGTGGTTTATATTTTTCTTTGAATTTCTGAAATCAATTGTCATATATCCTAAATTTGCGATATCACAATATTAATTTAATAATCATATCATGAAACAAACACTGTTAACCGTTATGGCTTTATTGTCATTTTTAGGTTTTGCAGGCCATTTACAAGCTGCAATCAAAAAAGTTGCCCCTACATATTGGTGGGCAGGAATGAAAAATCCTGAACTTCAAATTTTAATTTATGGTGAGGATATAGCATCTTCTGAAGTTTCACTGTCTGCTAAAGATATTTTTCTGAAGGAAACCGTAAGGCAGTCTAATCAGAATTATCTCATACTTTATCTTGATTTGGGTGATGCAAAAGCTCAAAGATTTGATATAATCCTGAAGAAAGGACGTAAAATAACTAAGATTCCTTACGAACTGAAAGAACGTACCCATAAAGGAACAGACATAGAAGGGTTTACGTCGGGTGATGTTCTTTATCTGATAATGCCGGACAGATTTTCTAATGGTAATACAGAAAATGATGTAGTTCCGGGAATGCTTGAAAACAAGGTGGACCGTAATGAGCAGTTCGCTCGTCATGGAGGTGACTTTAAGGGGATATCCAATCATTTGGACTATATCTCCGATCTGGGAGTTACTGCTGTATGGCTTAATCCTACTCAGGAAAACGACATGAAAGAAGGATCATATCACGGATATGCAATAACAGACTATTATCAGATAGATAGACGTTTTGGAACAAATGAAGATTTTCTTCAATTGGTTAACGATGCTCATGAAAAGGGATTGAAAGTAGTTATGGACATGATTTTCAATCATTGCGGTAGTGAAAACTATCTTTTTAAGGATAAACCTCAAGAAGATTGGTTTAATTTCCGTTCCAATTATGTTCAGACATCGTTCAAAACAGCAAGTGTAATGGATATCCATGCATCTGATTATGAGAAGGCTATAGCTACAGACGGATGGTTTACGCAGGTTATGCCGGATTTGAATCAAAGAAACCGTCATGTAGCGCGTTATCTTATCCAAAGCAGTATCTGGTGGATAGAATATGCCGGAATTAACGGAATACGTCAGGATACGCATCCATACGCAGATTATGATTTTATGTCAACATGGTGTAAAGAAGTTTTGGAAGAATATCCTCGTTTTAATATTGTAGGTGAAACATGGCTTAACAGTAATGTGCTTGTTTCCTATTGGCAGAAAGACAGTAAACTTGCGGCTCCGAAGAATTCCAATCTTCCTACTGTAATGGATTTTCCTCTCACTGATCTGATGTCAAAAGCATTTGATGAGGAGACTACAGAATGGTCAGGTGGCCTTTACAGGTTATATGATTATCATACCCAGGATTTGGTATATGCCAATCCTATGAATTTGCTGATCTTTCTCGATAATCACGATACTTCCCGTTTCTGTAAGAATGAAGATGATGCGCATAACATCACTCGCTATAAGCAGGCAATAACTTATCTGCTTACCACAAGAGGAATTCCTCAGATATATTATGGTACGGAAATTCTTATGCCTGCCGACAAGAGTGAAGGAGATGGATATTTGCGTCGTGATTTCCCCGGTGGATGGAAAGGTGATACTGTGAACTGTTTTACTCCTGAAGGCAGGACAGAACTTCAGAACCGGGCTTTTGATTTTACACGTAAACTTTTGAACTTTAGAAAGAGTAATGAGGCTATTTGTAAAGGTACGATGAAACATTTTGCTATACGAAATGGAATCTATGTGTATGAGAGAAAATACAAAGACACTTCGGTGGTAGTATTTATTAACGGAACTGACAAAAAACAGACATTAAGTCTGGCCCCATATAGGGAAATACTCCCTTCTCATTCGGCTACAGATTTTATTAGTGGAAAAGTTGTCGTTTTTGATGGAGAAATAACACTTGATAGTCGTGAAACTTTACTTTTGACATTCTAAAATCATTTATAAAAACGAAGAATATGAATTAATGCTAAGTATCACATATTCAGTGATATAACTATTGATAAGTTTAGGATATTATTTATATTTTATTTCTAAATCAGGAAAAGCATAATAAAGAAACATATTTTTGCAGCAACAAGTTTTTTACCTGAAACAATAACATTAAAATACCTGAAAAAACTATGAACCTTAAAAGTATTTTTTCATTAACATCATGCATTTGTATAGCATTGGCTGTAAATGCCCAAAAGCTCACATCACCTGATGGCAATTTCATTATGAATTTTAGTCTTAGTTCTAAAGGGGCACCTGTTTATGAATTGTATTATAAGAATAAACCTGTTGTCAAACCAAGTACATTAGGGCTTGAACTAAAAAAAGAAGATGCCAATAAGAAAACTACTTTCGATTGGAAAGAACGCACAGATAAGGATCAACTCGATGCCAAAACTAATCTGATGACAGGTTTTACCATTAAAGATACTGAGATATCAACTTTTGATGAAACGTGGAAACCTGTTTGGGGAGAGGAAAAAGAAATACGCAATAATTATAATGAATTGGCTGTAACTCTTGACCAACCGGAAAATAACCGTTACATTGTTATTCGTTTTCGTCTTTTTAATGACGGTTTAGGGTTTCGTTATGAATTTCCACAACAAAAGAATCTTAATTATTTTGTCATAAAAGAAGAACATTCACAATTCGCAATGGCAGGTGACCATACAGCTTTCTGGATTCCTGGAGATTACGATACGCAGGAATACGATTATACAACGTCACGTCTGAGCGAAATCCGTGGTAAGATGAAAGATGCCATAACACCGAATTCTTCGCAGTATGTGTTTTCTCCTACAGGGGTTCAGACAGCGTTGATGATGAAAACAGATGACGGCCTTTATATTAATCTTCATGAAGCCGCTTTGGTTGATTATTCGTGTATGCACCTTAATCTTGATGATAAAAATATGGTTTTCGAGTCATGGCTTACACCTGATGCCAAAGGAGATAAAGGTTATATGCAAACGCCATGCGTATCACCTTGGCGTACAATAATTGCAAGCGATGATGCCCGTAATATATTGGCATCGCGTGTTACTCTCAATCTTAATGAGCCTTGCAAAATAGAAGATACCTCGTGGATACATCCTGTGAAGTATGTTGGAGTATGGTGGGATATGATAACAGGGAAAGGATCATGGGCATATACCGATGAATTGCCAAGTGTAAAATTAGGTATAACCGATTACACAAAAACAAAACCTAACGGAAAACATTCTGCCAACACTGAGAATGTGAAAAGATATATTGACTTTGCTGCTGCGCATGGTTTCGATGCGGTCCTTGTTGAGGGATGGAACGAAGGTTGGGAAGACTGGTTCGGTAAGACTAAAGATTATGTATTCGATTTTGTCACTCCTTATCCGGATTTCGATGTACAGGAAATTCACAAATACGCTGCAAGTAAAGGCGTAAAAATGATGATGCATCATGAAACTTCAGCATCTGTAAGAAATTACGAACGCCATTTAGATAAGGCATATCAGTTTATGGTGGATAATGGTTATAACTCTGTTAAGAGCGGATATGTTGGTGACATTATTCCACGTGGAGAACATCATTATGGACAATGGATGGTAAATCATTACCTCTATGCAGTGACTAAAGCGGCAGATTATAAAATAATGGTAAACGCGCATGAAGCAGTGCGTCCTACAGGTTTGTGCAGAACATATCCTAACCTTATAGGAAATGAATCTGCCCGTGGTACAGAATATGAATCATTCGGTGGTAATAATGTTAATCATACCACAATTTTGCCATTTACCCGTCTTATTGGAGGACCTATGGACTATACACCGGGTATATTCGAGATGGATTGCAGTAAGATGAGTTCTACAAATAATTCAAAGGTACGCAGTACATTGGCACGCCAGCTTGCACTTTATGTTACCATGTACAGTCCTTTACAGATGGCAGCCGATATTCCTGAAAACTACGAACGTTTCATGGATGCTTTTCAGTTCATAAAGGATGTTGCGATAGACTGGGACGAAAGTCGTTATCTTGAAGCTGAACCTGGTGAGTATATTACAATAGCCCGTCGTGCAAAAGGAACTGATGATTGGTTTATCGGTTGTACGGCAGGATATAACGGACACAAATCAGAGCTTAAACTTGATTTTCTGTCTCCCGATAAGAAGTATGAAGCTATTATATACGCAGACGCAAAAGGTACAACTTGGGATAATAACCCACAGTTATATACTATTACTAAGAAGAAAGTTACAAACAGGTCCAAACTGAAACTTTCTGCAGGAATAGGTGGTGGGTATGCGGTTTCCATAAAGGAAATAAAGTAGTCTTATAAAGTTGCCTAAGAGTTATTCCTGTATTTCATATTAAGTACTTTCAAAAACGGTTAAGGGTAAAAAGATGTTCTATCAGGATACAAGGGACGTTTTCAATAGGTATATTTACAAACTAAAAAACTTTAATTCAATATCATGATAACAAAAAAAATCAAATTGAACAGAAAATTTCTGTTGGTGTTTCTGACAGGAATGCTGATGTCGGCTCAAGCCTTTTCGCAGGCCATTACTGTGACGGGTGTCGTAAAGGATAAGACCGGCGAAGCAGTTATTGGAGCAAACATAGTGGTGAAAGGCACTACGAATGGTACAATCACAGACTTTGATGGTAATTTTACCCTTCAGGCAAACAAGGGTGAGATTATCGTATTCTCATTCATCGGATATAAATCACAGGAGCTTCCTGCAGCGGAACAGATGAACGTCGTTCTTTCCGACGACACACAGTTGTTGGAAGATGTCGTAGTAATAGGCTACGGTAGTGTAAAGAAAGAAGACCTTAGCGGTTCGGTGGTAGCAATCAAGGCTGAAGAAATGAATAAAGGGGCTGTTACTTCTCCTCAGGAATTGATAATGGGTAAAGTCCCGGGACTTTCTATTAATCAAGGTGACGGTGGTCCTGGTTCTGGATCAACTATACGCATTCGTAGTGGTGCCTCACTTAATGCCAGCAATGATCCATTGATAGTTATTGATGGTGTTCCTGTTTCTAATGATGCTGCTCCTGGTTCTTCAAATGCATTGGGTACAATAAACCCTAATGATATAGAAACATTCACTGTACTTAAAGATGCTTCTGCTACGGCTATTTATGGTTCCCGTGCTTCTAACGGTGTAATTATCATTACAACAAAGAAAGGAACTCAAGATAAGATAAAAGTCTCATATAACAGTACTTACACTTATAAGGACCCATATAAAAGAATCCAAGTAATGGATGCTGATGAATTCAGACAAGCTGTTACTCAACAGTATGCTGAAGGTACAGCCTTGGGAGATGCGGCAAGAAATCTTATTAACATGTATCCGGAACAATCTACAGACTGGCAGGATGCAATATATCAGGGCGGTTTGAGCACAGACCAGAATATAGCTGTTGCCGGTAAGGCTGGTTTTCTTCCATTCCGTGTCTCGTTTGGTTATAACAAAGAACGCGGTACACTTAAAACTTCAGATTATGAGAGATATACAGTTTCTGTAAACCTTAGTCCTAAATTCTTTGATAATCATCTTAGTGTAGATGTAAATGTAAAGGGTACAATAAATAATAACCATTTTGCAGATTCTGGAGCTGTAGGAGCTGCTGCTTTTTATGACCCTACAAAACCAATTTATGGTATTGATACCGTTAACCCTGATTATGCAAGCAAAATATATAATTATAATGGTTATTGGAACTGGAGTAATGGCGAAAATAATCCGAATACACTTTCGGCTGTAAATCCTTTGTCTTTACTTTACGATGTAAATAATTCCGGTACTACAAAACGTAGTTTAGGTAATGTTCAGCTTGATTATAAATTTCATGGTCTTGAGGACCTTCACGCAAATCTGAATTTAGGATATGACTGGGCGAAAAGTACAGGCGGCAACTATGTGAATCCGGGGTCTTTCCAGGCTGCCAAAGATACTGATTTCAAGAACATAGGACAGGGAAACAACTGGAATAACCTGCGTCGTAACCTCTTGCTTGACTTCTATCTGAATTATGTGAAGGATATAGAGTCAATCAAAAGTAATATCAATGTGATGGCCGGTTATTCATGGCAGCATTTCTATTACGAGAACTATAGCGTAAACAAGTCTAATCCGATTGAAAACAAGGGTAATAAAGATGGCTGGACATATAGCGATTCAGAAGGACGATACATCAAGAACAACAGCTATCCTTATCCATGGGAAAACTACCTCGTTTCCTTCTTCGGCCGTTTGAACTACGGACTTATGGACAAATACCTTCTTACTGTAACTTTGCGTAATGACGGTTCTTCACGTTTCAGCAAGAGCAACCGTTGGGGACTTTTCCCATCTGCAGCTTTGGCATGGAGCATCATAAACGAACCGTTTATGGAAAAGGCAACTGATGTTCTTTCAAACCTCAAACTACGTGTAGGTTATGGTGTGACAGGTCAGCAGGAAATCGGAGATTACCTCTACCTTACACAGTACGCCTTGAGTACAAGTCCAAACACACAGTATATGGGTTCTTATCTTCTGAAACCGAAAGGCTATAGTCCTAACCTGAAATGGGAGCAGACCACTACATATAATATAGGTATCGACTATGGATTCCTGAACAACAGAATTAACGGTAGCATCGAATATTATCAGAAGCATACCAAGGACCTGCTTAATACAGTAAGCGTTCCGGCCGGTAGCAACTACACAAACTTGGTTACAGCTAACGTAGGCTCTATGAAGAATGAAGGTCTTGAATTCAATATCAATGCCGTAGCCATCCAGACAAAGGATTTCTCATGGGATTTGGGATATAACATAACATGGAACACAAGTAAGATTACAAAACTTACTGCCAACTTCAATCCTGATTACGAAGGTATAGATGCCGGTTCTGCTTCATACGGAACAGGTACAGTTCTTCAGAAACATCAGGTAGGATATGCTCCGTCTACTTTCTGGCTCTTCCAGCAGGTTTACGATGAAAACGGAAAACCTGTTCAGAATGCACTCGTCGACAGAAATAATGACGGTCAGATTACTGCGGACGACAGATACATGACAAACAAGAGTCCGATGGCCGATTTCTATATGGGATTGAATTCACAGTTCACTTATAAGAATTGGGACCTCGGTTTCAATCTTCGTGCAAGCATAGGAAACTATGTTTACAATGCAAGTGCAGCAGATAGCGGTTCGTTGAACACCTTCTCTAATCAGGGTTCTATATCCAACTATTATAAGACAGCAGTTGAAATGACAGGTTTTACTCTGACAAGCACAAACGACCAGAAAGCCAGTGACTTGTTCCTTGAGAATGCTTCATTCCTGAAAATGGATAATATCACAGTTGGGTATACATTTAAGAAACTGTTTACAGACAAACTTTCCGGACGTATAAGTGCATCCGTTCAGAATGTATTTACAATTACAAAATATTCAGGTCTTGACCCTGAATGCAACGCAATAGACCAGAATATCTGGCCGCGTCCGAGAACATTTACTTTAGGCTTGAATCTTAACTTTTAACAATTAGAGTATTATGAAATTCAATTATATAAAAAATACAATATTGGTTTCTGCCATAGGGTTGATGAGCAGTTGTATAGGCGACTTGGATGTAATGCCTCTCGACCCTAATGTGATGACTGCCGATAAGGCATATTCTACTCCTGAAAGCTATATGCAGGGATTGAAGAAGATATATTCAGTATGGGCTTTGGCCGGTCAGGACAATGCAGGTGCATCCGACCTCGAAGGACTTGATGCAGGTGAAACCGTATTGCTCCGTTCATGGTGGACTATACAGGTCAATACCACCGACGAAGCTAAATGCGCATGGGGCAACAGCTGGGTAAGCGAGGTCAATACTTTGACATGGAACACATCTAAAGTTCTCCCTGTAGAAGGACTCTATCATCGTGCCATGTATATCGTGAGCATAGTAAACGATTATTTGAAGCAGCTTCCTAATGCTCCTGAAGGTGTTGATAAGGAAAGATTTGGTGCCGAAGCCCGTTTCTGTCGTGCGCTTGCATATTATGTACTTATGGATGCATTCGGAAATCCTCCTTTTGTGACTGAAGAAATGCAGACAGAGCAGCCTGAACAGATAAAGCGTGCAGACTTGTTTAAATGGATTGAAGGCGAACTTACCAATATCAAGCCTTCTCTACCTGCAAAGACAGACGAGTATGGACGTGCCGATCAGCATTGTGCCGATTTCCTTTTGGCAAGGATGTATCTGAATGCTGAAGTATATGCGGGAACAAACCGTTACACAGACTGTATTACGGCTTGCAACAATATTATTACATCTAATGATTACGAGCTTGCAGACAAATATGCGGAATTGTTTATGGCAAATAACGGTGAAAACGAAAAAGCACGTAAGGAAATCATTTTCCCGGTTATAGCTGATGGAAATACAACACAGTCATACGGTATTGGTGCCATAATCCTCGGTTCGCGTTCGGGTAGTGAAGGTACGATAGAGAATTACGGATGTAACGGAGGATGGGACGGATTCCGTGCTACAGGAAACTTGGTTCGTACGTTCCAGTTCTCAGATAATGATGAAACTTCATGGACTCCGGAGAAAGTGATAGATAAAAGAGGTATATTTTATAAGGCTGAACAAAGTATAGATATAAAGACCACAAGTATCGGTACATTTACTACAGAAGGATGGGGAGTACATAAATTTACAAACCTTAATAACGACGGTACTCCGGGTAAAAACGGTACATTCCCCGATACAGACTTTCCTTTGTTCCGTCTTGCAGAAGTATATCTGATGTATGCTGAAGCTGTAGTAAGAGGTGGTGAAGGTGGTGACATGGACAAGGCCGTAGGTTATATCAACGAACTTCGCCAGAGAGGATACGGAAGCGGATATCCCAGTGCCACTAATAAAGACGCTGCATGGCTTAAAGCTTCAGCTAAGGTAGCAGAAAGTAACACTACCGTGGAATTTGGAAACATACTTAACGAGCGTTGCAGGGAATTATACTGGGAAGCTACCAGAAGAACCGACCTTATACGTTTCGGACTGTTTACCGGCAGTACTTACACTTGGGCTGACAAGGGTGGAGTAGTGTCAGGCATCGGAGTAGATGATAAATACAATCTCTTTCCTATACCTGTAAGCGATACAAGCGTGAACGGCAATTTAGTACAGAATGAAGGATACAAATAATAAAAGGAATTAATCATGAAAAAGTATTTTATATATACCTGCTTTGCGGGAATGATGCTTCAAGCCTGCGAAAGCGATTTGGAAAAGGCTTATTACTCCGGAGAGAATTCCACTCCGGCAGTAATCGAGGCTATAAACCAGGAATATGTTCTCGATAAGTTCGCTACTGACGAGAATGTGATAGAATTTAAGTGGACTGCTCCAGATTTAGGTTATAGTGCTTCTGTTTCCAATAATATCGAAATGGATGTGAAAGGTAATAATTTTGGAGATAATAAGGTAACATTGGTATCTGTTAAAGATAAGTCAACTACAGCCTCATTGTCAAATAAGGAGCTGAATGACCAGATAGAAACATTGCTCAAAAAATACGATATGCCTTTAGGAAAAACAGATATAGAGTTTAGAATATCTTCTGTAATTTCAGATGCTGTACAGGGGGTTAGTTCTAATGTGATCAGTACTTCTATTACTCCGTATGACAAGTCGGGAAGAATTGCCGCTGTGCTGAATTCATTGGAAACAGAATATGATTTAAGCCAAAACGGGGGAAATATTGTTTTGGATTGGGAAGAAGCATATATGGGCGACAATATAAAGGTTACTTATAGCATAGAGATGAATCTTGAAGAAAATGTATTTTCAAAGAGGATTATCTTAGGAAAAGTGGTTAATGAAACAAGTTTCAGTATTACTTTTGATGAATTAAATTCCAAGTTCATTGATATTCTAAATTCATATAGTAAGAATATTGATGAGGCTAAAGTGAACTTCAGAATCATTTGTGAAGGTTCCTCAACAGAAGGAGCTGTATCTTCAAATGTAGTAACTACTATCTTGAAACCATCTGTTGAAACATTCACATTGAATGCTCTTGAAAATCAGAACGTAACCCTTGTTAATGACGCTACATCTAAATTAACACTGGATTGGGGAGATGCGGCAGCTATTGAGAGTCCCAAATACAATGTTGAAATGATAATGGGTGAAGCAAGAAAGACTATTGCATACAGCTTGCCTGAAAGTACTGTCGAATTGAGTCATACCGCATTGAATAAAGACATTCTTTATATGGTTGAATCATTGGGCCTTGGTGTACAGTCTCCGTATTCTGTGACCTTTAGAGTTAAGGCTTCTAATGCTGAAGGAAAGATGGCTATATATTCTAATGAGATTGAGGCAAATGTTACTACTTTTGATATTGCAAAGAATACAAAATACTTAGAAATAAGAGGAGAGTATAACAGATGGGAGAGTACTAAAACTCAGAAACTTTATAAAGTAGGTGATAATGAGTATTCCGGAATGATTTATGTTCCTAATCTTTATGACGGTTGGAAAGTCGTCCAAAATGATACATGGTGGGGAGTTCCTAAAGATGAACAACAGACTAATTGGGATGAGAAACAAATATTTACAGGTGATCAAGCTAATATAACCGGTTACGGACAGAGTTCATATACCTTTAGAGTAAAGATGGAATATAATAATGATAGACTTTACATGTCTAACGAAGAAAAAACATGGTATCTTTCTGGCGACTTCAATAACTGGAGCAGACCATCTGCCGATCAACGTCTTGAATTGAAGAACGACGACACCAAATACTGGCTTGAAGATGCAGCCGAAATGAAGACAGGTCAGAGATGGCAGATTATATCGGAAGTAAGAAGAATGCTCGTTACCCCGGAAAACATAGAAGGACATTTCGAAAAGTACGACGATTCATTCTTTACTGTTCCTGAAGACGGTACATATACCATTAAATGGTATTTCAACGAGGCAACTCCATATTTGATAGTAACAAAGAAATAATTTGAAAGGCTATGAAGAAAAATTTTATATACAGCATATCTTTATTGTTACTGACCTCGTTCTTCGGGGCATGTAACGATAATTTCCTCGACCCGAACAATCTGAAACTTCAGGATGTGGAAGATGTTCCGGAAGTAGAGGAACCGCTTGAAGACAACTTCGATGAGTCTAAGTTGGTCGATGGCTTTAATTTCAATCCTATGTCTGAAACCCAGGAAGAGCTTGATGCAGACAAGCAGCTTGTAATCTATTTCAAGGCTGATGCTACATCACCTTTGTATGGTCATGCTGAGGATTGTTACATTCACTGTGGTGTAATCGTTGACGGAGTTTGGTCGTATGTGCCTGCCGCATGGAATGAGAATCTTGACAAATGTAAGATGTCTTTCGTTAAAGAGAACATCTGGAAAATCACTTTAGCTCCTACTGTACGTGAATGGTTCGGAAGTGGAGATACTCCGGTAGAAAGACTCGGTATGCTTATCCGCAGTGCCGACGGCTCGATAAAAGACGGAACTGTGGAAGATGAGAATGACTTTTTTGTTGATATCAACGACAATATCTTCAGTGGATTCACTCCTGTCAAATCGCCTATGGCTTCTATGCCAAACGGCTTGGATTATGGTATTAACATAATTGATGACAACACCGTTACGTTAGCCCTTTATGAGAAAGATAAGGACGGAAAGCATTTCGATTATGCATACGTTATGGGTGATTTCAACAATTGGAAACTCACAAACACCGGTCTGTCGCAGATGAGCTATGACGAAAGCAAAAGCTGCTGGTGGATTACTATAAACAATCTCGATCCTGAAAAAGAATACGCTTTCCAGTATTATCTTGGTTTTGAAGGTGAGGAAGGAATGAGATTGGCAGACCCATATTCAGAGAAGATTCTCGATGGTGAGAGTGATTCCTATATCAAAGAAAGTACTTACCCGTCTGCTGAAATGAAGTATCCGGAAAAAGCTGCCGGAACGGTAACCGTATTCCGGACACACGAAGACGAATATCCTTGGGCGCACGATGATTATAGAATTGAAAACAGGAATAGCCTTGTAATTTACGAACTCCTTATTCGCGATTTCACTGAAACGCAGGATTTGAATGGTGCCATCCAAAAGCTTGACTATCTTCAGCAACTTGGAGTAACAGCAATAGAGTTGATGCCTGTACAAGAATTCGACGGGAACAACAGCTGGGGATATAATCCATGTTTCTATTTTGCCCTTGATAAGGCATACGGTACTAAAAACATGTACAAGATGTTTATAGACGAATGTCATAAACGTGACATGGCAGTTATTCTTGATGTTGTGTTCAATCATGCTACAGGAGCACATCCTTTTGCGAAACTTTATTGGGATAGCGAAAACAATAAGACAGCTCCTAACAATCCATGGTTTAATGTAGATGCACCGCATTCTGCAAGCGTGTTCCACGATTTCAACCATACAGAGCCAATGGTTAAGGCTTATTTCAAGCGTAACTTGGAATTCCTGATAGATGAATATCATTTCGATGGTTTCCGTTTTGACCTTACAAAAGGTTTTGTTCAGAATAATCAAGGCGATGATACAAGATATAATCAGGAAAGAATAGATATATTGGTTGATTATCATAACACAATAAAGGCAAAGAGGGCTGATGCTATAATGATATGCGAGCATTGGTGTAGCGCAGACGAAGAGAATGTTTTGGCTCTTAATGGTATGATGTGTTGGAATAAAGTGTGCAGCGCATATTATGAAGCCGGAATGGGATACGAAAGCGGCAGCGATTTCGGAGGTATGTTTTGGGTAAGCGGATACAATGCAGTGAACTGGGTTAGCTATTTTGAGAGTCATGATGAGGAGCGTGCGGCTTTCAAAGCTAAAGAATGGGGCTGCGAAAGTATTAAATCTAATCTGCAGACACGTATGAACAGTATGGCAGCACTTGCAGCATTTACTTTCACTGTACCGGGACCAAAGATGATTTGGCAGGGAGGAGAGATGGGATTTGATACTGCTTTGTTAAATTATGCGGGTGGAGATCAGGAAGAAGGAAAACTTGATGAGCGTCCTATTGACTGGACTTACCTGGATGTTCCAGAGAGGGAATCATTGCATAATGCCTATAAGGCAATTTTGAATTTACGTAATTATTATCCTGAACTTTTTGACGGAAATGATATTGTGACTTATGAAGGCGGATGGACCGGTGGAAGAAAAATTGAAATATCACAATATGGCGGTGATAAAAAAGTCTGGATTGTGGGTTTCTTTTCTGATATAATCGATAAACAATGGCATAAAATTCCTACGGGATGGACTACCTATTATAATGTAATAACAGGTCAGGTAGAGCAGAATATAGGAGGACAGGAGGTAGATCTAACAGAAGGTCACAACTTTAAAATATATACAAATTTTATACCTGATTATAATAACTGATTATTTTACTTGCATTTCAAAGGTAAAAAACATACCTTTGAAATGCTGTTGACAAAATAAACCTAAAATCAAAATGATAAACGTAAAACAATTATTGACATTGCCTGTTATTGTAACTGCCATAGGGTGTGGAAATAATGCAAAGTATGATTCTTTTGATAAATATTCATCATTTGATTCCGAATGGACTGAAATGGATTATACTCCGGAATCTACAAAATTCATGCTTTGGGCACCAACAGCAGATGCCGTGAAGGTAAATATTTACAATGATGGCGTTGACAGCGAACCTATAAATTCCATAAACTTGTCGGAAGGTGATAACGGACAGTGGACCGCAGAAATCACTGAAGACCTGAAAGATAAGTTCTATACTTTCAATGTACTTGTTGACGGAAAATGGCTTGGCGATACTCCCGGAGTTATGGCTAAGGCTGTTGGTGTGAACGGAAAGCGTGCGGCTATAATTAATCTTGACGATACCGACCCAGAGGGATGGGCGGACGATAAACGTCCTGAACTGAAAAATTTCAATGATATCATTCTTTACGAAATGCACCATCGTGATTTTTCTATGGACAGTCTTTCCGGTATAGAAAACAGAGGAAAGTTTCTCGCGCTTACAGAAGAAGGAACCAAAAACATTTATGGACAGACTACAGGAATTGACCATTTGAAAGAATTGGGAATAACTCATGTCCATATTCTTCCGTCGTACGATTATGCTTCGGTTGATGAAACCAAACTCGACACACCTCAATATAACTGGGGATATGACCCGCAGAATTATAATGTTCCTGACGGTTCTTATTCAACAGACCCATACAGGCCGGAAGTCAGAATCCGCGAATTCAAGCAGATGGTACAGTCTCTTCATAAAGCCGGTATCAGGGTGATAATGGACGTAGTGTATAATCATACTTTCAATACAGACGACAGCAATTTCCAGCTTACCGTTCCGGGTTATTTCTACCGTTTCAATGATGACGGTACTTTTGCCAATGGCTCAGGCTGCGGAAATGAAACGGCAAGCGACCGTGAGATGGTGCGTAAGTATATTGTCGAGTCTGTGAAATACTGGGTTAATGAGTATCATATCGACGGTTTCCGTTTCGACCTTATGGGAATACATGATATTGAGACAATGAAAACCATTCGTGCCGAACTTGACAAGATAGATCCTACAATTTTTATTTATGGCGAAGGATGGGCGGCTGCCTCACCGAAATATCCGTATGAAAAATTAGCGATGAAAGCCAATACATGGCAGATGCCGGGTATCGCGGCATTCAGCGATGAGTTTCGCGACAGCTTGCGTGGCTCATGGAGCGATGATACAAAGGGAGCTTTTGTAACAGAAGGCAAGGGATATGAATCAGGAGTTATGTTCGGTATAGTTGCGGCTCTTCCACATCCGCAACTGAAAAAATCACTTATGGACTATCCTGCCTCATGGACAGCACAACCATCACAGATGATAAGTTATATTAGCTGTCACGACGATCATTGTATTGGCGACCGCCTTCTTATTACAGCCCCAAATGCTGATGCCGCACAGCGTATGCGCCTGCTTAAGTTGGCAGAAACCGCTGTCTTTACATCACAGGGAGTTCCTTTCATCTTTACAGGCGATGAACTGATGCGCAATAAGAGAGGAGTCAAGAACTCCTATAACAGTCCCGACTCAATCAATGTCATAGACTGGCGTCTGAAAAAAGAGCACAACGATTCATACGAATATATTAGGGAATTGATAGCCTTGCGCAAGTCTCACCCCGCATTCAGGCTTGGAACATCGGAAAAAGTGTATGAACATCTTGAATTTATCAATCCCGGCATGAAAGGTATAGTGGCGTTCCGTATAAAAGGACAACCCGACGGAGAGAACTGGAAGGATATAACAGTTATCCTTAATGCCAAAGATGAGGCTGCTACGGTAGAAGTACCGGAAGGTACATACAGGGTAGTTTGTTATGATGGCAGGATAAACAGCAAAAATGGCTTGCACAATGTCAAAGGCAAGTCGCTGAAAGCTGCAGCAAAATCGGCTACCATAGCATATATGAAATAAATTAGAGAAAGTAAAAACTTATAAAATGGAGTTTAACATTAAAAAGTAAGAATTATGAGAACAGAAACGACTGCAAAGGAACATTACGAAGTTCCTAAAACTGAAATCTACGAAACAGTTAACGAAGGCATTATTTGTGCTTCAGACCCTAAATCTACTTCTGCGTCTGATTTTACAGAGAGTGGAACATACGGAGACGGAACTGATATATGGGGAAATTGATTCTCTCTGTTACTTCGTAGAGTATTAACATTTAAAATTTTATGACAAAATGAAAAATATCAAATTTTTTGGATTGTTGTCAGTTGCTGCATTGGCAATGTCCGTTTCTTCATGTACAAACGATAATGAGCCTGTTATATCAGAAAATGAAACAGGAAACAATACAGAAGGTGTATTTACAATAAAAGCCAATATCGGTGAATTACAGCAGACACGCGCTACAGTAAAACCAGAAGATGGAAAGAGCTTTACCTGGCAACAGAATGATGGGTTCAATTTGTATCAGAGTTCAGATATGACGACTGCTAATACATTTACTATTGACAATAAAAGTATTAATCCAGACGGTAAAAGTGCTGATTTTAATTGTAGCAGTTTTGCGCCAGTAGAGGGAGAAACTTTTTATGCTTTTTATCCACAAGGTTTTACTACTACTGATAATACAACATTTACATATACTATACCTGACGGGGTATATACTCAGACCGGCGATAACAATACAGATCACTTGAAAGATGGAATGATAATGATTGCTACCGGTAAATCTGCGGATATTCAAAATAGCGTTACTTTTAAACATAAGACTGCTTTGTTCAGATTTGGTATAAGCAATCTGAAGAGTGAGGCTGTAACTGTAAAATCTGTTAAACTTTCTTCTTCCGGCACTCCATTTTTTGGGAAGAAATATGTTTATAATATTGATGGTACTGAATCTGTTGATTCAAAAAGCACAGAGTTGAATTTAAATTTCGGTGAAGGTGTTACTCTTGCTGCTAAAGGCGCAGAAGGTAATATTATGAAGGCATATACATTGGCTATACCTGCTGATGCTATTACTTCTGAAAGTGGTGAGACTTTTACGCTTACCGTAACGTACAATGATAATTCTACAATAGAAAATAAGTTTGTAATAGGAACAGGACAGCCTTTTGTTGCTGGAAATGTTTATACATTTAATATTGACATAGATTATAATAGATACTATATTACTGGAAATTATAATGGATGGAGCTGGGAAAATTGTCAATATATTTACGATGTTAATCTTGATGGAATATATGAAGGTAGAGTTTATTTTGATTCAAAAGGTGAAGATGCTCAATATGAATTTAAAATAACTCAGTACAAGAATTGGATTAAAGATTGGGGATTAATGGATAATGGTTATAAAATTAATGTAAAAAAAGATAATAGATCTTGTATGGTTCAAGTTAAGCCGGAAAATGGAACTGAAAATGTGTATACATGGGATGATGCTGACTCTTGGTCTGTTTCTGGTGAATTTAACGGGTGGGGAAATGATAAAGTAATGACTTATGGATTTGATGGGGAACATTATCTTATAGCTGAAAATGTTGAAATTATTGAGACAGAAAAAAATAATTTTTATTGGAAACTTAGAGGAGATAAGTGGTCTGCTCAAGTTAATTCTGCTACAGGTGTAAAAGTTCAAGGTGATGCAGAAGCCTTATATGATCAAGATAACAATTTTAAAGTAACAGCCGGTGCCGGTACTTACGAATTCAAATGGTATTTCAATCTTCCTGAACCAAAAATCGTAGTTACAAAAAAAATAATCATATAATACAACTATTGTTTCATTTTAATAGTTGATAAATCTTATTCTATAAAAGTAGGACATATTCCGTTTAAACATTGTTCAGATTGGAGTATGTCCTGTTTTTTTATTGTAATTGATGGTACAAACCACTAAATCCGCAGTTATTATAATAATTCAGGTTAATATCTGCATTCAATGAAACCGAATATACTTCTCTCCATTATAATATGTTTTCTTCTTTCATGCAGCCGATATACCATAGACGAAGGTGAGTCTGGCGGAATAAACGTGTATGTAAAGTTTCAGAAGAACTCCGGCGGAGATGCGTTGGAGATTGAATATCCTGTCAGAATATATGCCGTGAACGAGACGGAGGCTTCCATAACAGAGTTTCAATATAAAGAAGGCGAGGGGATAGTAGCGTCTCTCTCTAAAGGCGAGTATTCCATAAATGCCTTTTTAGGTATGGACGATAGTTTCGTGAGTATCAACGATATAACCGGCAGACCTATAATAACCATTAAGGATAATTCAGCTTCACAAAGACCTCTGATGGCTGCACACACTTCATTAAATCTGGAAAAACAGACAGAGATAAACCTTATACCGGCTTACGTCGTCTCATCATTGGAATTTGAATTTGAGAACATTCCGTCGCAGGTCGGGAATATGTATGTGGAGATATCGCCTGTCAGCAGTGGATATCGGATTGATGGCGGTTTCTCCGACAGGACTCAAAATGTAGTGTTAGCCTGTGGGGTAAATAATGGGAAATGGATTTCGGGGCAAAGATTCATATTCCCTGCCGAAGGGAAAAAGACCGTTGTTACAGTCAGATTAGACTATGGTAATGAGGTAAAGACTTACTCATATACATTTGCCGGTGGTCTGAAGCAGGGACAGCCATATAAGTTTACCGGAGGTTTTGGCGAGGGGCTTACTATGGACGGTGATTTTCAGATAAGCGGATGGAATATGGAAGAGGAAATAATTATGGATTTTGATAATGACACTCCGGTGGCAGGAGATGATGACGACGGACAGGATGATACCACTTCCGATGCGGAAATCTTTTATGTGGAGTCTATTCCCACCGCTAACGTGGTCTGGGGACCTTTCTATCTGTGGAAAGTGGAAGAGACAGGAATGGGCGAGGCACAAGCCGTCATAATATCTCCCGACCAGTGGTTTCAGACATTTAAGGCGGGTGATGCGTTGGAAATCCTCAATGGATACCAGATTGACGGTATTTCCGGATGGAGAACATTCACGAAAGAAGAAGCCGAAGAGTTCCACAAGGAATTTTCATCTGGGCTTTATGACCTGAACCCCTATTTGCAGGAGAACGGACATAATATCTTTTATTCAGAGAGTAGGTATTTATGCGAGAACTGTGAATACGCTTTTAATATCTATGGAGCTACTAATATAAGACCTGCCGGAACGACCGTGAAATATTATCTCCGTCCGCTCAAAACTATAATCTTGAAAGTTAAGAAATAACAGTATCATCTGTAGTATTAGGAATACTTTCGCTAATCTCCTTACTGGTCGCATCGGGATGTTCTTTTAAGAATAACAATAATTTTCCTTTATCTGTGACAGGTAATAATCAAAAACTACTTCCTGTGGCTTACAAATCTTTGTCGTTGATTCATTTCTTTTACCTTGATTATAAAAAATCCTGGAAAAGCGGCAAAAATACCGTATTTATACCTTGGAAAAGCGGCGAAAACTATGTATTTTTGCCTTGGAAAAGTGGAAAAATAAAGATGTTGCATTATGTTGAAGAGAAAAATAGACACATATCTGACTAATTATTACGAGACTAACCGTAATGCTCTTTTGATTACCGGAGCACGTCAAATTGGTAAGACCTACTCTATCCGTGAGTTTGGAAGGA